>DASTQT010000060.1:0-5435 GCA_035761605.1 Agromyces sp.
GCAGCGGCTACCGCTCGCTCGAGGAGGGCCAGAACGTCGAGTTCGAGGTCGTCCAGGGCCAGAAGGGCCTTCAGGCATATAACATCCGCGCGATCTGAGCGCACGCGGGCCGCAGGCCCGCAGCACGAACGCCGGGTGGGACCGCATGGTCCGGCCCGGCGTTCGCCGTCTCCGCGGCTGTGCCGCGACATCGCACGCGACGGCTATCACCAGGCGAGCGCCGGGGCAACGGACTGTGCGGTGCACCTGCCGCGACGTACGCTCGGCCCATGGCGACATCCGGCCAGGCGAATCGCACCGGCGGCGCCGAAGAGCGACCCGGCGCCGACGCCTGGGTCCCGGACGGCGCCGACCTCGACGGCCTTCGCGCCGCCGCACCCGGCTGCCGCGGGTGCGAGCTCTACCGCGACGCGACGCAGGTCGTGTTCTCGACGGGCTCGGCCCGCGCCCGGATCATGCTCGTCGGCGAGCAGCCCGGCGACCGCGAGGACCGCGAGGGCGAGCCCTTCGTCGGGCCGGCCGGCCTGCTGCTCGGTCGCGCGCTCGAGGCGGCCGGCATCCGTCGCGCCGACGCCTACCTGACCAACGCCGTCAAGCACTTCCGGTTCGAGCAGCGCGGCACGCGCCGCATCCACGCCAAGCCAGCGGTGGGGCACGTCGTGGCGTGCCATCCGTGGCTCGAGGCCGAGTTCGCGGTCGTCCGTCCTCGGGTGGTGGTGTGCCTCGGCGCGACGGCCGCTCGCGCGGTGCTCGGCGGCGAGGTCCGCATCGGGGAGGTGCGTGGCCGCGTGCTCACCGAGGACCGTGCCGGCGGGGCGCTGGCGGCGCCCGCGATCGTCACCGAGCATCCGTCGGCCGTGCTCCGCGTGCGCGAGGCGCCGGCCCGCGAGGCCGCGTTCGATCGGCTCGTCGACGATCTCGCGGCGGCCGCCGAGGTCGCGCGCAGCTTGCGCCGATAGGCTCGCCGAGCACCCGGATGAAGGAGTCAGCATGCAGTGCCCCAACGACGGCGCCGTGCTCGTGATGAGCGAGCGCAGCGGCATCGAGATCGACTACTGCCCCACGTGTCGCGGCGTGTGGCTCGACCGAGGCGAACTCGACAAGATCATCGAGCGCGCGGCGCGCGAGTTCGCTTCACCTGCCGCCGCCCAGCCCGCACCGCCCCCCGCGGCCGCCGCTCCACAGGTCGCCCCGCCGCAGCCCACGCCGCAGCAGCAGGGGTATCCGGCGAACCCGATGGATGTCCTCCGCCAGGCCACGCGCGGGTACGACGATCGCCGATACGACGACCGCGGCTACGACGACCGCGGCTACGACCAGGGCCACTACCGCAAGAAGAAGAAGGACAACTGGCTCTCCGAGCTGTTCGACTGACGCGACAGCGCGCCTGACGCGAGCGAGGGGGCGCCGGCCATGCGGCCGGCGCCCCCTCGCGTCGTCTGGCGGACCCGCTCAGCCCGCGAGCGCGAGCCTCGGTTCCGCCGGTGCGAGGTCGACCTGCATGCCGCCGGCCGAGTTGGCCGCCATGACGAGCTTCTCGAGCCGTTCGCGATCGAGCTCGCCGGCATCCTCGAGGTCGAAGGCGAATCGCAGCGCGATCGCGGGCTGGACCCAGAGTGTCTCGGCGGCACCGTTCGTGCCGGGGCCGCGGAGCGTCAGCGCGAACGGCTCCTGCCGACGCAGCTTGGCGATCATCGCGGCGCGCAGGTGCCGCAGCGTGGTGTCGTCGATCACGTAGTGGGTGCCTTCGGCCCCGTAGACGAGTCGTCCCATCGTGTCCCCTCGTTGTTCCCAGAGCCGCGGGTGGCGGATGGAGATGTGATGTCCGGTATGGACAACCTATCTCTTTACTAGACGCTCTAGCGAAAATTGTGGAACAGGTTCCGATTCCGGCTATTCGTCGGCCGTGACCGCCTCCGCCGGCCCCGCGGTGGGCACCGGCTGGCCGATGTCGACCATCCACTGCACGCCGAACCGGTCGGTCAGCAGGCCGAAGATGTCACCCCAGGGCGACGGCTCGAGGGGCAGCGTCACGTCGCCGTCGTCGGCGAGCGCCTCCCAGTAGCCGCGCAGCGTCGCTTCGTCCTCGGGCCCGCCGGTCAGCGACACCGCGAAGTTGGTGCCGGCTTCGTAGGGCATCTCGTTCGGCGTGTCCGCGCCCATGAGGTGGAGGTCGCCGGCGACCAGTTGCCCGTGCATGATCTTCTCGGCCTCGACCGCGTTCTCGCTCGCGTGGAAGTCGCCGAACGTGCTCAAGGTGAGCTCGCCGCCGAACACCGAGTGGTAGAACTCCATGGCCGCGCGGGCCTCGTCGCGGAAGCTGAGGTAGGGGCTGAGTCGCACGGGCATGGTGGTCTCCTCGGTCGAAGCGCGGTGGCGGGTCGGGTGTGCCGCTGGGCCGATTCTGCACCTCCGGCCGACGTGGGCGCGAGGGGTCGCGACATCCGCTCGCTCATTGGCCCTTGACGCGTCGTCGTCGCGGGCGTACATTGACAACCAATACGTTGATCAAGTGATTGGTTGAATATGGACGCCGCAGCCGCCGACGAACGGCTCGACCGCGCCTTCATGGCGCTGGCCGATCCCGTCCGCCGCGGCATCGTGGCCCGGCTCAGCCGCGGATCCGCGACGGTCAACGAACTCGCCGAACCGTTCGACATCACCAAGCAGGCGGTGTCGAAGCACATCCAGGTGCTCGAGTCCGCTGGGCTCGTCACCCGGACCCGCGACGCGCAGCGCCGCCCCGTGCACCTCGACGCGGCCGCGCTCGAGACGCTCACCGAGTGGATCGACCGCTACCGCCTCATCCACGAGCAGCAGTACCGACGACTCGACGCGCTGCTCGCCGGCACCGACCCGAAGGAGTCATCATGACCACCGAGACCACCAACCCCGTCACCATCACCGCCCCCGAGGGGCTGCCCTTCGTCGACATCGTGCGTGAGTTCGACGCACCCGTCACCGCCGTGTTCGCGGCGCACCGCGATCCCGAGCTCGTGAAGCAGTGGCTCGGGCCGAACGGGTACGAGATGGTGATCGACCACTGGGACTTCCGGCCGCAGGGCGCCTACCGCTACGTGCACACCGACCCTGAGGGAAACGCCTACCGTTTCAACGGCACGTTCCACTCGATCCGCGAGAACGAGTTCGCCGTGCAGACCTTCGAGTTCGAGGGCGCACCCGATGTCGTCAGCCTCGACTCGATGACGTTCGAAGACCTGGGGAACGGCCGCACGCGCCTGCACGGCCATTCGGTGTTCCCGAGCATCGAGGCGCGCGACGCGATGGTCGAGCACGGCATGGCCAGGGGCGTGACCGAGGGCTACGAGCGCCTCGACGCCCTGCTGGCGCGCTGACGCGCCATCCGATCGGAATCACCAGGAAGGAGCACCGCCATGGACTGGACCCTCGAGGTCGTGATCGTCCCCGTGGGCGACATCGACCGGGCCATCGAGTTCTACCGCGACCGCGTCGGCTTCGATCTCGACCACGACACGCACGCGGGGGAGCACCGGTTCGCCCAGCTCACCCCGCCGGGCTCGGGCTGCTCGATCGTGATCGGCACGCTGCCCGCGCAGAACGAGATGGAGCCGGGGTCGCTGAAGGGCCTGCAGCTCGTGGTCGCCGACGCCGAGGCCGCACGCGCCGAACTCGTCGGCCGCGGCGTCGACGCGGGCCCGATCCAGGTGATCGACCCGCGCGACGGAGGCACGTTCTTCGGCTTCGCCGACCCCGATGGCAACACGTGGGCCGTGCAGCAGATCCGCGCCCGCGCCGAACGGCCGCTCATCCCGGTCGAGGCGCGGCAGCGCTTCGGTGCCGAGCAGGAGGTCGAGTAGCGCATCCGGCGGTCGAGTATCGCCGAAGGCGGGTACCGAGACCGGGTCTCGGTACGCCGCTGCGCGCCTACCCGACCAACGGAACGGCAGGTGAGGATGGAGGGGTGAGCTCGCTCGTCCTCCTCGCCGACACGCACGTGCCCAAGCGGGCACCCGACCTGCCGCCCGAGCTGTGGTCCGCGATCGACGCGGCCGACCTCGTGATCCACGCGGGCGACTGGGTGGATGTCGCGACCCTCGACGCGCTCGAGCGGCGCGCCGGCCGGCTGATCGGCGTCGTGGGGAACAACGACGGACCGGCGCTCCGCGCGCGCCTGCCCGAGGTTGCGCGGGTCGAGGTCGACGGCGTCCGGATCGCGGTCGTGCACGAGACCGGTGGCGCGGCCGGGCGCGGGGCGCGCATGCAGGCGGCGTTTCCCGACGCCGACGTGCTCGTCTTCGGCCACAGCCACATCCCGTGGGACACGGTGGCGCCGAACGGCCTGCGCCTGCTCAACCCCGGCTCGCCCACCGACCGGCGCCGCCAGCCGGTCGCGACGTTCATGACCGCGACCGCACGCGACGGACGGCTCGAGGACGTGCGGCTGCTCCCCGTCGACGCCTCCTGGCGCGTGGCCGCGAGCCACTGATCCTGAAGTGGACCGCGACGACGCGCAGGGCTGCGCGCGAGGATGAGCGGGTGACTCCCGCGCTCGAGATCCTTCGCTACGCCGCCTTCACCGCCGACCCCGAGGGCGGCAACCCCGCCGGGGTCGTCCTCGATGCGAGCGGGCTCGACGACGCGGACATGCTCCGCATCGCGGGCGAGGTCGGCTACGCCGAGACCGCGTTCGTCACCGGACGGACTGCGGGCGCCCGAGACATCCGCTACTTCTCACCGGTCGCCGAGGTGCCGTTCTGCGGCCACGCGACCGTCGCGACGGCCATCGCCGTGGCGGAGCGCGAGGGCCCCGGGCGCGTGCGCTTCGCCACGCCCGTCGGCGAGGTCGGCATCGAGACCGCCGAGGTCGGCGGGGCGCTGCGCGCCGCGTTCACGAGCGTGGAGCCCGCCCTCGAGCCGATGCCCGAGCGCGTGCTCGACGCCCTGCTCGACCTCACGGGCCTTCGCGTCGACGCGCTCGACGAGCGCCATCCGCCGCACATCGCGTTCGCCGGCAACCGCCACCCGGTGCTCGTCGTGGCCGACGAGGCCGCGTTCGACGGGTTCGTGTTCGACCCCACCGCGGCGCGGTCGCTCATGGACGAGCACGGCTGGCCCGCGACGATCACCGTGCTGCGCCGACTGGAGGATGCGCCGGACGGCGGGCTGCGCTTCGAGGCGCGCAACATCTTCCCGGTCGGCGCGATCACCGAGGACCCGGCGACGGGTGCTGCCGCGGCCGCCGTCGGCGGCTACCTCCGCGGCCTCGGGCACGTGGCGACGCCGTCGCGCGTGCTCATCGCACAGGGCCGCCACGTCGGGCGACCGAGCGAGCTCGTGGTCGACATCCCCGAGCGCGGCGGCATCGTCGTGAGCGGCACGGCGGTCGCCATCCGCTGAGCGTCCGGGGGCACGCCCGCAACCCCCTGGGCACGACCCGGGCGGATGGCGCGCAG
>DASTQT010000061.1:0-3828 GCA_035761605.1 Agromyces sp.
TCGGCCGCGAGCGCGCGCGCGAGGAAGCCGCGCTGGCGCTGGCCGCCGGAGAGCTCGCCGAACCGGCGGCCCGCGAGATCGGCGAGGCCGACCGTCTCGAGCGCCGTGCGGGCCACCTCGCGATCGTGACGCCCGGGCCAGCGGAACAGCCCGAGCCGGCGGTAGCGACCCTGCATCACGACCTGCGCGAGGCTGATCGGGAAGTCGGGGTCGAGGTCGACGGACTGGGGCAGGAAGCCGATCATGCCGTTCGAGGCATCCGTTCGACCGTCGACCCGCATCTCACCCGCGGTGAGGGGAACGAGGCCCAGGATGCCGCGCAGCAGCGTCGACTTGCCCGCACCATTCGGCCCGATGACCGCGAGCGCCTCGCCCGATGCCACGTCGACGGACACGCCGCTCACGCCGGCGCCCCCGGGATGCTGGAAGGCGGCGTCGCGGAGGCGGAGGACGGGCTCGGCGACGGTCATGGCGTCATCCTCGCAGGGCGTCGGGCAGCGCGGAAGGCTCGACGCCCCACGACTCGAGGATCAGGCTCGCGTTGTGCACCTGGCTGCCGAGGTAGGTCTCGCCGTCGGTGCCCGGCTGGCCGAGCGAGTCGCCGTACAGGGCATCGTCGCCCGAGTAGACGGCGACGCCGGCCTCGTTCGCGATGGTCTCCGCCGCCTTCGGCGAGATCGAGGCCTCGGAGAACACGGCCTGCACGCCGGTCGAGCGGATGCGCTCGACGAGCGCGTCGATCTCGGCGGCGCTGGGCTCGGCGTTGTCGTCGAAGCTCGGGATCACGCTGCCGACGAACGTCACGTCGTACGCGTCGAGGAAGTAGGTGAACGCGTCGTGGTTGGTCACGAGCAGTCGTTCCCCGACCGGGACCTGCGCGACGTTCTCCTCGATCCAGGCGTCGAGGGCGTCGAGCTGCGCGGTGTACTCGCCCTCGCTCGCGCGGACCGCGTCGGCGTCGATCCCGTCGACCTCGGCGAGGCCGTCGGCGATGTTCGCGACCATCTCCTCGGCGAGCTCGGGATCGGTCCAGATGTGCGGATTGCCCTCGGCGTGGTCGTCGTGCTCGTCATCGGCGTGCTCGTCGTCGGCGTGCTCGTCGTCGCCGTGCTCGTCCTCCGCCTCGCCGGCGTGGTCGTCGTGCTCCTCCTCGGTCGCCGCGAGCTCGATGCCCGTGCTCGCGTCGATGAGCACGCCGTCGAAGCCGGACGCGGCGATCGCGTCGTCGAGCCAGCTCTCGAGCCCGCCGCCGTTGACGACGAGCGCGTCGGCCGAGCCGAGCGCCATGAGCTGCGCAGCCGACGGGTCGAACGAGTGCGCGCTCTGGCCGGGCTCGAGCAGGCCCGTCACCTCGGCCTGCTCCCCCACGAGCCGGCCGGCGAAATCGGCGACCTGGGTCGTGGTGGCCACGACCTGCGGCTCGCCGGTGTCGGCGCCGGTGCCGTCGCTCGCGCATCCGGCCAGGGCGACGACGGATGCCGCGGCGAGGGCGGGCACGATGAGGCGCGAGCGACGGGTCGAGGCGGTGGGCATGCGTCCACCCTAGGGCTTATTGATAATGGTTGTCAAAATCAGGAACCAGGTGAACGGATGTCGCGCGGTGACGGAACATCGTGGACAAGGTTGCCCATCCGACGGTGGTCCATGCGAGAGTGGCTGCCGTGGAAATCACCACGACTCCGATCGCCCTGCACCCGTTCACCGTCGGCGACGCCGAGCGCCTGCTCGCCGGCGACGTCGACCCCCTCGACGGCTGGGAGGGCGGGTACTCGTTCACCGATGAGCCCGAACTGCTCGCCGAGTACGTCGGCACGGTCCGCCGCAACGGCGACCCGGCGCCGTTCGGCCCGTACCTCGTGCGGCGCAGCGACGGGGGAGTCGAAGACGGCGCCGCCATCGGCGGCGTGAACCTCTTCGGTCCGCCCGACGAGCGCGGCGCGGTCGAGTTCGGCTTCGGCCTGGTGCCCGCGGTGCGCGGTGAGGGCCTCTCGCGCCACGTCGTCTCGGAGGCGATCGCGCTCATCCGCTCGACCGGCGCCGCCATCGCGCGCGCCGAATGCGAGGTCGCGAACCTCCCGGCCCGCCGGGTGCTCGAGCAGGCCGGCCTCGTCGAGGTCGCCCGCACCACCGACACGGTCACCCTCGAGATCCGGCTCTAGCGGCTACTCCAGCAGCAGCGCCGGCTCCTCGATGATCGAGGCGACGTCGGCGAGGAAGCGGCTGGCGACGTCGCCGTCGACCACGCGGTGGTCGAACGAGCCGCCGATCGTGGTGACGTAGCGGGGGCGCACCTCGCCGTCGACGACCCAGGGCTTCTGCTTGATCGTGCCGAGCGCGACGATCGCGACCTCGCCGGTGTTGAGGATCGGCGTTCCGGTGTCCATGCCGAAGACGCCGATGTTGGTGATCGTGATCGTGCCGCCCTGCATCTCGGCGGGTTGCGTCCTGCCCTCGCGAGCCGTCAGCGTCAACTGCTCGAGCGCCGCGGCGAGCTCGACCATCGACATGGCCTGCGCCTCCTTGACGTTCGGGACGATGAGCCCGCGCGGCGTGGCCGCCGCGACGCCGAGGTTGACGTAGTGCTTCACGATGATCTCGTCGTCGGTCCACTGCGCGTTGACGGTGGGGTTGCGACGCGCGGCCCAGATCATCGCCCTCGCCATGATGAGCAGCGGGGAGACCTTCACTCCCGCGAAGTCGGGGGAGGCCTTGAGCCGCTTGACGAACTCCATCGTGCGGGATGCGTCGACATCGACGAAGACCGATACATGCGGTGCAG
Organism: Agromyces sp.; assembly: GCA_035761605.1. Taxonomy (GTDB): domain Bacteria; phylum Actinomycetota; class Actinomycetes; order Actinomycetales; family Microbacteriaceae; genus Agromyces. The sequence goes on from DASTQT010000061.1 coordinate 2,780, forward strand.
AGTATGCACTCTGCACCATGGTCTGGGCGATGGCCTTGCGGACGCCCTTGACCGGGATACGCGTCTCGCGGTCGGTCGGCAGCTCGGGCGTCTGGATGTTGCGGAACACGCTCGCCTGGCTGGCCTCGCGGATGACGTCGTCACGGGTGACCTCGCCGATCGGGCCGGTCGGCGAGACCCGGGAGAGGTCGACGCCGAGGTCCTTCGCGAGCTTGCGGATGGGGGGCTTTGCGATGACCGGCACGCCGTCGTCGGCGCGCTCGGCCGGGCGGGCCGGCTCCGCCACGACTCCTGCCGCGGAGGCGGCGGGAGCAGGTGCGGGTGCGTCGGCCGGCGACGGCGGGACCAGGTGCTCGTGGGCTCCACCGGGCGACGGATGGCGCCGGCGACGGCTGCGCGACGGCCCCGAGCTCCCGTGGCCGACGAGCACCGCGCCGCCCTCGGGCTCGACGGCCGGAGCCGCGGGCGCCTCCGCCGCGGCGGCCTGCGGAGTCGCGGGGGCCGCCTCGGCGGGAGACATGCCGGCAGCGGCATCCGTCCGGATCACCAGGATCGGCGTGCCGACATCGACGGTGCGGCCCTCCTCGACGAGGAGCTCCGCGACGGTGCCCTCGAACGCGCTCGGCAGCTCGACGAGCGACTTCGCGGTCTCGATCTCGACGAAGACCTGGTCGAGCGCGATGCGATCGCCGGGCGCGACGCGCCACTGCACGATCTCGGCTTCGGTGAGCCCCTCGCCCACGTCGGGAAGGGGGAACCGGATCTCGCTCATCGTGCTCCTCGGTTGCTCGATCGGATCAGTACGCCAGGGCGCGGTCGACGGCCTCGAGCACGCGGTCGGCGCTCGGGAGGTACTCGGTCTCGAGCGCGGCGGGCGGGAACGGGGTGTCGAAGGCCGAGACCCGCAGCACCGGCGCCTCGAGCGAGTAGAACGCGCGCTCGGCGACGGTCGCGGCGATCTCCGACCCGACGCTCACCGACCCGTAGGCCTCCTGCGCGACGACGAGCCGGCCGGTGCGCTGCACGGAGCCGACGATGGGGCCGTAGTC
>DASTQT010000062.1:0-3221 GCA_035761605.1 Agromyces sp.
TGGGCACGACCTACGCGATGCTCGAGGAGGGCCGGCGCCTTCGTGACGAGGGGCACGACGTCGTCGTGGGCTTCGTCGAACCGCACGGCCGTGCCGCGACCGCGGCGATGGTCGACGGGCTCGAGGTCGTGCCCCGCCGCACCGAGACGACTCGCGGGCTCCGGCTCGAGGAGATGGACCTCGACGCCGTGCTGGCGCGGAAGCCCGAGATCGCCCTGGTCGACGAGCTGGCCCGCACGAACGTGCCCGGGTCCCGCCACGGCAAGCGCTGGCAGGACGTCGACGAGCTCCTCGCCGCCGGCATCGACGTCATCTCCACGGTCAACACCCAGCACATCGAATCGCTGGGCGACGTCGTCGCCGAGATCACGGGCGCCCAGCAGGGCGAGACCATCCCGGATGCCGTGCTGCGCGGCGCCGACCAGGTCGAGGTGGTCGATATCGCGCCGCAGGCGCTGCGGGACCGCCTGGCCACCGGGCTCGTGTATCCCGCCGAGCGGATCGACGCGGCGATGTCGGACTACTTCCGGCTGGGCAACCTGACGGCGCTGCGCGAGCTCGCGCTGCTGTGGCTCGCCGACGAGGTCGACCAGGCGCTCAAGGCGTACCGCGCCGAGCACGGCATCGACCGCAAGTGGGAGGCGCGCGAGCGCGTGGTCGTGGCGCTGACCGGCGGACCCGAGGGCGAGACGCTGCTGCGACGCGGCGCCCGTATCGCGGCGCGGTCGTCGGGCGGGGAACTGCTCGCCGTGCACGTCACCAGCCCCGACGGGCTGCGGACGCGCCATCCCGAAGCCCTCGACCGCCAGCGCACGCTCGTCGAGCGCCTCGGCGGCACCTTCCACGAGGTCGTCGGCGAGGACATCCCGAGAGCGCTCGTCGATTTCGCGCGGGCGTCGGATGCCACGCAGCTGGTGATCGGCGTGAGCCGTCGGTCGCGGCTCGCCGCGGCCTTCACGGGCCCGGGCATCGGGGCGACCGTGATCCGCGAGTCCGGCGACATCGACGTGCACATCGTCACGCACGCGGCGGCCGGGTCGGCCTTCTCGCTGCCGCGCCTCGGCGGCGCGCTCAGTCGGCGGCGGCGGATCGCGGGCTTCGCGGTCGCGCTCGTCGCCGGCCCGATGCTCAGCTGGCTGCTCTGGCTCCTGCGATCCGAGGCGTCGATCACGAGCGACGTCCTCGCCTACCAGCTCCTCGTCATCGTCGTGGCGCTCATCGGCGGGTTGTGGCCCGGACTGTTCGCGGCGGTGCTCTCGGGCATCACGCTCAACTTCCTGTTCATCGAGCCGCAGTTCACGTTCGCGATCGGCCAGCCTCGGCAGTTCCTCGGGCTCGTCTTCTACGTGGTCAATGCGCTGCTCGTCAGCTATGTGGTCGATCAGGCCGCGCGCCGCACGCAGGAGGCGCGGCGGTCCGCGGCCGAGTCGCAGCTGCTCGCGACGATCTCCGGCAGCGTGCTGCGCGGCGAGGACGCCCTCCAGGCGATGGTCACGCGGACGCGAGAGGCCTTCGGGCTGTCGGGCGTCCGGCTGCTCGTCGACGGCGAGGTGCGAGCGACCGACGGCGAGCCGACGCGCGACGAGCACCACGCGGACGTGCCGATCGGGACCCGCGGCGTCCTCGAGCTGCACGGACCCGAGCTCGAGGCATCCGAGCGCCGATTGCTGGCGGTGATCGCGATGCAGATGGACGCCGCCATCGAGCAGGGCGCACTCGCGACGGCCGCCTCGGCGGCAGACACGCTCGCCGAGACCGATCGGGTGCGCAGCGCCCTGCTCGCCGCGGTGGGGCACGACCTGCGCCGCCCGCTCACCGCCGCGAGTGCCGCAGTGAGCGCTCTGCGCGCCGACGACGTGAAGCTCGGCCGCGCCGAGCGACGGGAGTTGCTGGACACGGCTGCGGAGAGCCTCGACTCCCTCGCCGAACTGGTGACGAACCTGCTCGACGTGAGCCGGGTGCAGGCGGGAGCGCTCGCCGTCACGCTCGCGCCCACCGAGGTCGCCGACGTGGTCTTCCCGGCGCTCGAGGAACTGCGGGCGGGCCCGGGCGAGCTCGAGCTGGAGCTCCCGGACGACGCGCCCCGCGTGCTCGCCGACGGCGTGCTGCTCCAGCGCGTCGTCGTCAACCTGCTCGCGAACGCCCTGCGGTACTCGCCGCCGGGCGAACGGGTCCGGCTGACCGCCAGCGACTTCCGCGGCTCGGTGCAGCTGCGGATCGTGGATCGGGGACCGGGCATTCCGGTCGAGCGCCGCGACCAGGTGTTCACGCCGTTCCAGCGCCTCGGCGACACCGACAACGACACGGGACTCGGCCTCGGCCTCGCGCTCTCGAAGGGGTTCGTCGAGGGGATGGACGGAACGCTGGACGTCGAGGACACGCCCGGCGGCGGCGTGACCATGGTGGTCACGCTTCCCGCGGAGGAGGTCGCGTGAGGATCCTGCTGGCCGACGACGATGAGCAGCTGCAGCGGGCGCTGCGCATCACGCTGACCGCGCGCGGCTACGAGGTGCTGCAGGCGAGCGACGGCGCCGAGGCCATCGACCTCGCGGCGAACGGGCATCCCGACCTCATCGTGCTCGACCTCGGGATGCCGAGGGTCGACGGGATCGACGTGATCCGGGCGGTGCGGGCCTGGTCGAGCGTGCCGATCCTCGTGCTGTCGGGCCGCACGGATTCGAGCGAGAAGGTCGAGGCGCTGGACGCGGGGGCCGACGACTACGTCACGAAGCCGTTCGCGATGGACGAGCTGCTCGCGCGGATCCGCGCGAGGTCTCGTCGACCGGTCGGCGAGGAGGACGCGGCATCCGTGCGGGTCGGCGACCTCGAGGTCGACCTCGCCGCCCGTACGGTGCGGACCGCGGACGGACAGCCGAGCGCGATCCGGCTGACGCCGACCGAGTGGCGCCTGCTCGAACTCCTGCTCCGGAACCCCGGCAAGCTCATGACCCGGCAGATGCTGCTCGGCGAGGTCTGGGGCCCGTACCACGCGAACGACGGCGGCTACCTGCGGCTCTACATGGCGCAGCTGCGGCGCAAGCTCGAACCCGTGCCGTCCCAACCCCGGCACCTCGTCACCGAACCCGGGATGGGCTACCGGTTCGACCCCTGACGGAGACCTCCTTACGGGATCCTTACGCTCCGGGGATCGATCCTGACGACCCGCCGACGTCCGCGCGGCGTGGATTGGGCTGGAATCGATGCGTGACGATCCGGCAGCC
>DASTQT010000063.1:0-8227 GCA_035761605.1 Agromyces sp.
GTCGCGGCCGACGGCCCGTTCAACATCAACGGCGTCGTGCCGGATACCAACGCCAGCATCACCGAGATCGAAGATGACTTCGGCAACGTGAAGGAGCTCGGACCGCTCAACTCGAACACCACGAAGATCGGCGTCATCCACGACGACGCCGTGCCGACTCTGGGCGAGACCAACCCGAACGCCCAAGTGGACCTCCGCCGAGCCTGGCTGGGCGTCGAGCAGGATGCCACCACCGACGACTTCTGGCTGTACTTCGCCTGGGAGCGCGACAAGAACACCGGCAGCGGCTTCATCGCGTACGAGTTCATGCAGGAGCCGGCCCCGGACGGATGCGCCTACGACACGGCGACACCTGCGGAACTGACCGCCGACTGCAACCCGTGGGCCAACCGGACCGACGGCGACTTCATGATCCTCTGGGACCAGCAGGGTGGCAGTCTCGACCTGTACCTCCGGGTCTGGGACGACAGCTCGGGCACCTTGGTGCTCGGCCCGGCGATCCCGCTCGATGACGATGTGTCGCAGGCCGCCTACAGTGCGGATGGGTTCTTCGGTGAAGCCGCCGTCAACCTCACGGCGACCATCTTCGGCGGCTCGAACGCGTGCCTCTCGTTCGCCAACACCATCCCGAGCACGGTGACCGGCAACTCCGACACCGCGGACTACAAGGACACGATCTTGGCGCAGACGCCGCCGATCAGCAACTGCGGCACCGTGACGATCCGCAAGGAGACTGTCCCGGATGAGGATCCGAACACGACGCTGTTCGGCTTCGACCGCACCTTCACGGACGAGGACGACGCCGATCCGCCGGACCTCACGTTCGAGCTGACGGATGACGACTCCGAGACCTGGGACGGCGTGCCGTTCGGCACCGGTTACGTGGTCGACGAGAGCACCATCCCGACCGGCTGGGCACTCGACAGCATCGACTGCTCGGCGAGCACCGGATACGAAGCCGGCGACATCGTGACCGACGTCAGCGCCGGCACGACGACGTTCGACCTCGCAGCAGGTCAATCGGTCGACTGCACGTACACCAACGTGCCGCAGACCGGTTCGCTGCTCATCGTGAAGGAGCGCAAGCACGCGGCTGACGGACTGGGCGAGACCCACCCGCACGCGGGCGTCGGATTCACCGTCACAGGCGGCAACCTCGGTGAGGGGTCGTTGACCGGATCGACGGATGACGACGGTGAGCTCTGCTTCGACGGGCTCGTCATCTCCTCCCTCGTCGGTGACTACACCGTGACGGAGACGGTGCCCGAGGGCTACGTGAGCGCAGACAGCGAGCAGGACGTCTCCATCGTCGTCGGCCCCGACTGCGCCGACGAGGAGGACCCGGTCACGGTGAGCTTCCTCAACACGCCGCTGACCGACGTCACGGTTTCCGTGAACTCGCAGGTGGACGGCGGCACGTTCTCGAGCGTCGACTGCGAGCCGTCGGACGACGACCCGGATCTCCCGCTCACCAGCGGAACCGGTGACGGCTCCGTGACGCTGGAGGACCTGGTGCCCGGCACGTACGTCTGCACCGTGGTCATCGACCCGTGACGCTCGAAGGAGGAATCACATCCTGAGACCGAAGGGCCCCGCCGGCAATCGCCGGACGGGGCCCTTCCCTGTGGGTCGTGGGGACGCCTACGCGCCGAGCGCTGCGACCACCTCGCGCAGCAGGCGCGCGGTCTCGGACGGCGTCTTGCCGACCTTGACGCCGGCGGCCTCGAGGGCCTCCTTCTTCGCCTGCGCGGTGCCGGCCGAGCCGGAGACGATCGCGCCGGCGTGGCCCATGGTCTTGCCCTCGGGGGCCGTGAAGCCCGCGACGTAGCCGACGACCGGCTTGGTCACGTTCGCCTTGATGAAGTCGGCCGCGCGCTCCTCGGCGTCGCCGCCGATCTCGCCGATCATGACGATCGCCTTCGTCTCGGGGTCGGCCTCGAACGCCGCGAGAGCGTCGATGTGCGTCGTGCCGATGATGGGGTCGCCGCCGATGCCGATCGCGGTCGAGAAGCCGAGGTCGCGCAGCTCGTACATCATCTGGTACGTCAGCGTGCCCGACTTCGAGACCAGGCCGATCGGGCCCTTGCCCGTGATGTTCGCCGGGGTGATGCCGACGAGCGACTCACCGGGGCTGATGATGCCCGGGCAGTTCGGGCCGATGATGCGCGTCTTCTCGCCCTGCTCCTTGGCGTAGGCCCAGAACTCGGCGGAGTCCTGCACGGGCACGCCCTCGGTGATGATGACGAGGAGCGGGATCTCGGCGTCGATGGCCTCGATCACGGCGTCCTTCGTGAACGCCGGGGGCACGAATGCGATGGAGACATCCGCACCGGTCTGCTCGATGGCCTCGGCCACCGAGGCGAACACGGGCAGCTCGACCGCGTTGCCGTCCTTGTCCTTGTGGAGCACCGTCGTGCCGGCCTTGCGGGCGTTCACGCCGCCGACCACCTGGGTGCCGGCCGCGAGCATGCGCGCGGTGTGCTTGGAGCCCTCGCCGCCGGTGATGCCCTGGACGATGACCTTGGAATCCTTGTTGAGGAAGATCGTCATTGCTCTGCAGTCCTTCTCTACGCGGCGTTCGCCAGCTCGGCGGCCTTGTCGGCGCCCTGGTCCATGTTCTCGGCGAGGGTCACGAGCGGGTGCGCGGCTTCCTCGAGGATGGCGCGGCCCTCGACGACGTTGTTGCCGTCGAGCCGCACGACGAGCGGCTTGTTCGCCGCGTGGCCGAGCTCGGCGAGCGCGCCCACGATGCCCTTGGCGACCTGGTCGCACGCGGTGATGCCGCCGAAGACGTTGACGAACACGCTCTTGACCTGCGGGTCGCCGAGGATGATGCCGAGTCCGTTGGCCATGACCTCGGCCGAGGCGCCGCCGCCGATGTCGAGGAAGTTGGCGGGCTTCACGCCGCCGTGGTTCTCGCCGGCGTACGCGACGACGTCGAGCGTCGACATGACGAGGCCCGCGCCGTTGCCGATGATGCCGACCTCGCCGTCGAGCTTGACGTAGTTGAGGTCGAGCTCCTTGGCGGCCTGCTCCAGCGGGTCGGCCGCGGCCTTGTCCTCGAGCAGCGCGTGGCCCGCGTGGCGGAATTCGGCGTTCTCGTCGAGCGAGACCTTGCCGTCGAGGGCGATGATCTCGCCGTCCTCGGAGAGGATGAGCGGGTTCACCTCGACGAGCGTCGCATCCTCGGACTTGTACACGTCGTAGAGCTTCACGAACACGTCGGCGACCTTGTCGACGAGCTCGGCGGGGAAGTTCGCGGCGACCGCGATCTCGCGGGCCTTGTCGGGCGTGATGCCGGTGCCCGGGTCGACCTCGATGCGGGCGAGCGCCTCGGGCTTCTCGACGGCGAGCTGCTCGATCTCCATGCCGCCCTCGACGCTCGTCAGCGAGAGGTAGGAGCGGTTGGCGCGGTCGAGGAGCACGGAGAAGTAGAACTCCTGCGCGATCCGTGCGCCGCCGGCGACCATGACGCGCTTGACGACGTGGCCCTTGATGTCGAGGCCCAGGATGTCGCGAGCCGCCGCTTCGGCCTCATCGGGGTTCTTCGCGACCTTGACGCCACCGGCCTTGCCGCGGCCGCCCGTCTTGACCTGGGCCTTCACCACGACGACCCCGCCGAGCTGCTCGGCCGCGGCGCGCACCGCCTCGGGGGTGTCGGCCACGATGCCCGGGAGCACCGGCACTCCGTACTTCTCGAAGAGGTCTCTGGCCTGGTACTCGTAAAGATCCACGCTCTGCTTCCAATCGTTCCGCGCGGGTCGCGCGCAGGGATGGGTGGGGTGAGAGGCCCGGCTGTGAGAGTCTCGACGTCAAGATACCTCGATATCGAGATAAGTCGAGCCGCGACCATGGTACCCCTCCGCCGGGGCGCCCCCGAACCGTCCACCGGACGCTGCCGCCCGGTCGCCCCGCTCAGGCAAGGCTCGCCATGCTGGCGAGGTCGCCACGACGGATGCGAGACTGCCCGCATGACGGATGCCGCGGCCGAACCGGTCCACCGCACCGACCCGCACGACGGCAAGGTGCACGAGAAGCTCAACTGGCTGCGCGCGGGCGTGCTGGGCGCGAACGACGGCATCGTGTCGGTCGCCGCGCTCGTGGTCGGCGTCGCGGCGGCGACGACGGATGTCGGCGCCATCCTCGTCGCCGGTGTCGCGTCGGTCGCGGCCGGTGCGATCTCGATGGGCCTCGGCGAGTACGTGTCGGTCTCGAGCCAGCGCGACACCGAGCACGCGCTCATCGCGAAGGAGAAGTGGGAACTCGAGGAGATGCCGGCGCAGGAGCTCGCCGAGCTCGCCGAGATCTTCCGCAACAAGGGCCTCTCGCCCGAGACCGCCGAGCGCGTGGCCGAGGAGCTCACCGCGCACGACGCCCTCGCCGCGCACCTCGAGGCCGAGCTGCACATCTCGCAGGAGGACGTCGTCAACCCGTGGCACGCCGCGTGGGCGTCGGCCGCCGCGTTCCTCGTCGGCGCGATCCTGCCGATGCTCGCGATCCTGCTCCCGCCGCCCGAGTGGCGCATCGTCACGACCTTCGTGGCCGTGATCGTCGCGCTCGCGATCACCGGCTGGCTCTCGGCATGGATCGGCGGTGCGCCACGCGTGCGCGCGGTCACCCGGGTCGTCGTCGGCGGCGCGCTCGCGCTCGCGGTCACCTGGATCATCGGCGCGCTGCTCGGCGGGGCGATCTAGCGGACCGCGCATGGCCGAGGCACGCGTCGGCATCTCGGGCTGGCTCTACCGGCCCTGGCGGGGCGTGTTCTATCCGAAGGGACTCCGCCAGGCCGACGAGCTCGCGTACGCCTCGGCGCGCATGACCTCGATCGAGGTCAACGGCTCGTTCTACTCGCTGCAGCGGCCGGCGAACTGGCACCGCTGGCGCGACGGCACGCCCGACGGCTTCGTCTTCGCCGTCAAGGGTCCGCGGTTCGTCACGCACATCAAGCGCCTCCGCGACGTCGACGCGCCGCTCGCCAACTTCTTCGCTTCGGGCGTGCTCGACCTCGGCGCGAAGCTCGGTCCGGTGCTGTGGCAGCTGCCGCCGACGCTCGCGTTCGACGCCGGTCTGCTCGACGCCTTCCTTGCCCGGCTCCCCCGATCGAGGGCGGACGCCGCGGCGCTCGCGTCCCGTCATGACGAGCGGATGGAGGGACGCGCCTCCTTCGCGACGGGCGACGACGCGCCGATCCGCCATGCGGTCGAGGTGCGCCATCCGTCGTTCGAGGACGAAGCGGAGGAGTGGGCGGACGTGCTCGGACGGCACGGGGTCGCGTCGGTCACCGCGGATACCGCCGGGAAGTACCCGCGCATCGACCGCACGACGGCGGACTTCGCGTACGCCCGCCTGCACGGCGAGGAGGAGCTCTACGCGTCGGGCTACGACGACGCGTCGCTCGACCGCTGGGCGGCGTGGACCCGGGCCCATCTCGACGCCGGCCGCGACGCCTACCTCTACTTCGACAACGACATCAAGGTACGCGCGCCCTACGACGCGATGGGCCTCATCGCGCGGCTGCCGCGGCCGCCCGGGCTCGCCGCGCCGGCGACCGAGGCCGGCTGAGCGGCCCGTGGCCGCCGGCTGACGCCGGCGGGGCGGCGTCAGCCCAGGCGCCCGAGCGCGAGCGCCGCGTACATGAGCGCCGCGACGGTCTCGCCGTCGTGGATCTCGCCGTGCCGCACCATCCGCATCGCCTCGGACCACGGCACCGTGCGGACGCCCCGGATGCCCTCCTCGGCCTGATGGTGGTCGGGACGTGCCGCGGGCGTGGACTCGCGGAGGCCGGTTGCGAGGAAGACGACCTCCGCGGCCCGGCAGACGCCGTTGAGCGCGTTCATGCGCCCGATCTCCCGCCAGGTCGCCGCCTCGAGCCCGGTCTCCTCGAGCAGCTCGCGCTGCGCGGCGACGAGCGGTTCGTCACCGTCACTGCCGCCGGCCGGCACCTCGACGGACTCGCCGACCGTATGACGGTCGACCGTCACGAGGACGATCTCGTCATCGTCGGTGAGGGCGACCACGAAGACCGCGTCGTTGCGGAGTTCGACGACGCCGTAGATGCCGTCGCCTCCGTCGGGTCGGACCACCTGGTCCTCCGTCACCCGGATCCACGGGTTCTCGTAGACGACGCGCTGCGCGCGCACAGGCCAGCTCACAGCTTCTCGATGGGCGCGATCTTGATGAGCAGCTTCTTCTGCCCGGCGGTGTCGAAGGCGACGTGCGCGATGCGCTTGGTGCCCTCGCCCGTGACCTGGCGCACGGTGCCCTCGCCGAAGTCGACGTGACGGATGCGGTCGCCCGCCTCGAGGGTGAGGTCGCCGTTGTCGCGCACGGTGCCGGTGACCCGGTTCGCCCACTCGGTCTTGGGCGCCGCGGACTTCGTGACGCTGAAGCGCTCGAGGTCGCGGTCGCGCGTGCCCCACGCGCCGCCCCCGCCCGCGCCGCCGCCGTACCCGCCGCGCCGCGCGTTGAGCGCGCGCGGCTGCGTGCCGCCGCGGCTGGTCGCCATGCCCGGCGACTGCTTCCAGTCGATGAGCTCGTCGGGGATCTCCTGCAGGTAGCGACTCGGCAGGGCCACCGACACCTCGCCGAACTGCGCGCGGCTCATCGCGAGCGAGAGGTAGAGCCGCTTGCGGGCGCGCGTGATGCCGACGTAGAAGAGGCGCCGCTCCTCGGCCGGGCCGCCCGGCTCGGACGCGGACATCTGGTGCGGCAGCAGCCCCTCCTCGATGCCCGTGACGAACACCGAGTGGTACTCGAGGCCCTTCGCCGTGTGGAGGGTCATGAGCGAGACCGTGCCCGACGCGTCGTCGAGCTCATCGGCCGCGGCCACGAGCGAGACCTGGGTGAGGAAGTCGACGAGGCCCGCGCCGGGGTTCTCGCGGTCGAAGTCCTTGGTCTGCGCGAGGAGCTCCTCGACGTTCTCGGCGCGCGTCTCGTCTTGCGGGTCTCGGCTGTTGCGCAGCGTCTCGACGAGGCTCGACCGGTCGAGCAGGAACGCGAGCACGTCGGACACCTTCGACGCGCCCTCGTTCGTGCCCTCGGCGATGCCCTTCTGCGACGGCACGAGCATCGCGGCCGCCTCGTCGAGCAGGTTCGCGAGGTCGAGGATCGCCTTGGTGACCTTCGGCCCGAGGCCGAGGCCATCCGCCGCCCGCATCGCCTGCCGGAACGAGAGGTCGTTCTGCTCGCCGAAGCTCGCGATGGCCGTCTCGGTGGCGGGGCCGATGCCGCGCTTCGGGGTGTTCAGGATGCGACGGATCGCGAGCTCGTCGAGCGGGTTCGCGACCGCGATGAGGTACGCCATCGCATCCTTGATCTCGGCGCGCTCGTAGAACTTGGTGCCGCCGACCACGCGGTACGGCAGCGCCGACCGCACGAAGATCTCCTCCAGCGCTCGGGTCTGCGCGTTGGTGCGGTAGAACACCGCGATGTCGCGGTACGCCACCCCCGCCCGGTGCAGCGCCTCGATCTCGTCGGCGACGAACTGCGCCTCGTCGTGGGCGGTGTACCCGGTGTAGCCGGTGATCTTGTCGCCGTCGCCGTCGGCGGTCCAGAGCTTCTTGTCCTTCCGGTCGAAGTTGTTCGAGATGACCGCGTTGGCCGCGCTCAGGATGTTCTGCGTCGAGCGGTAGTTCTGCTCGAGCAGCACGACCTTCGCGCCCGGGAAGTCGCGCTCGAACTCGACGATGTTGCGGATGTCGGCGCCGCGGAACGCGTAGATGGACTGGTCGGAGTCGCCGACGACCGTGAGGCTCGCGCCCGGGATCGCGCCCGTGGCATCCGTCAGCCCTCGCACCAGCACGCCGTGCGCGTCGAGCTCGGCCACCACGTCGGGTTCGACCGCGCGCGTGAACTCGCGGATGAGCGCGTACTGCGCGTGGTTGGTGTCCTGGTACTCGTCGACGAGGATGTGCCGGAACCGCCGCTGGTACAGCGCCGCGACCTTGGGGAACGCCCGGAACAGGTACACCGTCTCGCTGATCAGGTCGTCGATGTCGAGTGCGCTCGCGTCGCGCAGCCGCCGCGTGTACTGGCGGAAGATCTCGAGGAACATCACGTCGTTCGGGTCGTTCGTGTTGACGTTGCGCGCGTACGTCTCGACGTCGCTGAGCTCGTTCTTGAGCTTCGAGATCTTCGCCTGCGCGCTCGCGGGCGTGAAGCCGAGCGTGTCGGCATCCAGTTCCTTGATGATGCGCTTCAGGATGGTGCGCTGGTCGGCCGAGTCGTA
>DASTQT010000064.1:0-2713 GCA_035761605.1 Agromyces sp.
ATCGCCGCCGCGATCGGCTCGGTCGTCGTCGGACTCGTCACCGCGGTGCTCGCGGCGGGCCTGCTGAAGGGCAGCATCCCCGCAAGACTCATCGTGACCGTGCTCCAGGTGTTCTCGATCATCGGGTCGCTCTTCATGGCGGTCGCGTACATCAACGACCCTTCGGTCATCGGCGAGTGGCTCGGCATCGCGGTCTCGGCGGCGCTGCTGATCCTCCTCTGGACCCCGAAGGCGAGCCGCTACTTCGACCGCTCGAACGCCTCGTCCGCAGTCTGACCGCGTCCGACCGCGTCCCGCGTCGTTGTCGATACTCCAACGGCGCGACGACGACGGCTTGTGGGTTTCGTCAATCGCGCTCCGAGGCGTGCCAGCACGGTTTGTAGGCCCCTGACGCAGTTTTTCTGCGCCGGCGGCACCCGCCATACCGTGGGATGAAGCCCAGATTCCGCGTACGAAGGACGAACCGACGATGGTCGACACGGCATCACGATCCGACACCACCCCCGCGCCGAAGGTCGAGCGCCCGGCAACCCCGGAGCGTGCGTCCGCGGCCACGCCCGCGAACACCCCGATCGATGCGCAGGCCGCGCCGGTCGTCGACGTCGCCGCCCTCGGGCGGCAGCTGCTCGGCACGTGGGCCGACATCCGGCTCGAGGCTCGTGCCCGCGCCGCGCAGCCCGAGTACCAGCGCATCGAGGGCCAGACGATGGCCGAGCACCGCGAGCGCGTGCTGGGGCAGCTGAAGCTGCTCGTCGAGTCGGGCGCGGTGCACAAGGCGTTCCCGAAGGAGCTCGGGGGTGCGGACGACCACGGCGGGAACATCGCCGCATTCGAGGAGCTCGTGCTGGCCGACCCGAGCCTGCAGATCAAGTCGGGCGTGCAGTGGGGGCTCTTCGGCGCTGCCGTCCTCCACCTCGGCACCCGGAGCCACCACGAGAAGTACCTCCCGGGCATCATGAGCCTCGAGGTGCCGGGTGCCTTCGCGATGACCGAGACCGGCCACGGTTCGGACGTCGCGTCGATCGGCACGACCGCGACGTACGACCCCGAGACCGAGGAGTTCGTGCTCCACACGCCGTTCCGCGGCGCCTGGAAGGACTACCTCGGCAATGCGGCGCTGCACGGCATCGCCGCGGTCGTGTTCGCGCAGCTCATCACCAAGGGCGTCAACCACGGCGTGCACGCGTTCTACGTGCCGCTCCGCGACGAGCACGGCGCCTTCCTGCCGGGCATCGGCGGCGAGGACGACGGGCTCAAGGGCGGCCTGAACGGCATCGACAACGGACGGCTGCACTTCACGGACGTGCGCGTGCCGCGAGCGGACCTGCTGAACCGGTACGGCGACGTCGCGCCCGACGGCACGTACTCGAGCCCGATCGCCAGCCCCGGCCGCCGGTTCTTCACCATGCTCGGCACGCTCGTGCAGGGCCGGGTCTCGCTCGACGGCGCTGCGACCATCGGAAGCGCCATGGGCCTCGCGATCGCGATCACCTACGGCACGCAGCGCCGCCAGTTCAACGCGGGGAGCGACACCGACGAGGAGGTGCTGCTCGACTACCAGCGGCACCAGCGCCGGCTGCTGCCGAAACTCGCGACGACGTACGCGCAGTACTTCGCGCACGACGAGTTCCTGCGGAAGTTCGACGCGGTGTTCTCGGGTGAGGCCGACACCGACGACGACCGGCAGGACCTCGAGACCATCGCGGCCGCGCTGAAGCCGCTCTCCTCGTGGCATGCGCTCGAGACCCTGCAGGAGGCTCGCGAGGCGTGCGGCGGCGCGGGCTTCCTCGCCGAGAACCGGATCGTCGGCCTCCGCCAGGACCTCGACATCTACGTGACGTTCGAGGGCGACAACAACGTGCTGCTGCAGCTCGTCGCCAAGCGCCTGCTGACCGACTACTCGAAGCAGTTCGCCAAGGCGGATGCCGGTGCGATGGCGCGCTACGTCGTCGCGCAGACCGCCGACCGGGCCTACCACGGCACCGGCCTCCGTCGCCTCGCACAGACCATCGCCGACTTCGGCTCGACCCGACGCTCGGTGCACGAGCTCCGCGAGGAGGAGACCCAGCGGGAGCTGCTCACCGACCGCGTCGAGGCGATGATCGCCGAGATCGCCGGGCGACTGCGCGACTCGCGCAGGCTCTCGAAGGCCGAGGCGGCCGCGCTGTTCAACCGCAACCAGAACGAGCTCATCGAGGCGGCGCGTGCGCACGCCGAGCTGCTCCAGTGGGAGGCGTTCACGCGCGGGCTGGCCCGCACCGAGGACGCGGGCACGAAGCAGGTGCTCACGTGGGTGCGCGACCTGTTCGGCCTCGGTCTCATCGAGAAGCACCTGGCCTGGTACCTGATCCACGGTCGCCTCTCGCCGCAGCGCGCTCAGGCCGTGTCGGCGTACATCGACCGGCTCGTCGAGCGCCTGCGCCCGTATGCGCTCGACCTCGTCGACGCGTTCGGCTTCGCGCCCGAGCACCTGCGCGCGTCGATCGCGTCGGGCGCCGAGCAGGAGCGTCAGGACGAGGCACGCGCCCACATCGCCGCGCAGCGTGAAGCGGGCACGCTCCCCGCCCCCGAGAAGGCGGCGGAGAAGGTCAGGCGATAAGGCCGAGCGAGCGCACCGCCTCGCGCTCGTCGACCAGTTCGGCGACCGACCGGTCGATGCGGCGCCGTGCGAAGTCGTCGATGTCGAGGCCGTCGACGACCTTCCACGCCCCGT
>DASTQT010000065.1:0-6228 GCA_035761605.1 Agromyces sp.
AGCAGGAGCTCCTGCTCGACATCGAGGTCGCCGCGAATCCCGCCCAACCGCTCGGCTCCGCGAGCCTCGAGACCTTCGGCGACCTCGTCGCCGGATTCGTCGACACGGCCGAGCACCCCACGCTCGGCGGGTTCCTCGGCTGGCTCACCGAGGCCGAACAGCGCGACCGGCTGAGCCCGCGCCAGGATGATCCCGAACCCGGCGCCGTCCAGGTCCTCTCGATCCACGGCTCGAAGGGACTCGAATGGGACGTCGTCGCGATCCCGCGGCTGGTCGAGGACGAACTGCCGTCCAAGCCCAGGAGCGGGAGGGGATGGCTCGCGTTCGGGATGCTGCCCGACGAGTTCCGCGGCGACCGCGACGAGATCCCCGAGCTCGTCTGGCGCGGCGTGCAGAGCCAGGCCGAGTTCGATGAATCCGTCCGCGCGTACTCGGCCGAGAACCGGGAGCGCCACGCCGAGGAGGAGCGCCGCCTCGCCTACGTCGGCGTCACGCGAGCGCGGTCCGAGCTGCTGCTGACCGGGTCGTGGTGGGCGACGCAGAAGGCGCCGCGGTCGCCGAGCACCTTCCTGCGCGAGTTGGTCATGGCCGGCGTGGTCGACTCCGCCGTGCTGCCGAGTGCGCCCGGGGAAGCGGAGAACCCCCGCACGGCCGAGGCGTCGCGCATCACGTGGCCCCTCGATCCGCTCGGCGTGCGCCGCCCCGCGATCATCCGTGCGGCCGATGCCGTGCGCGAAGCGGCCGCCGGGCCGAGCGGCGCGGGGATCGGCCCCGCGCTCGCCGACGACATCCGGATGCTGCTCGAGGAACGCCGGCGCCGCGGCGAGCGGCCCGACGGCGCGGTGCCGACCCGCGTGTCCGCCTCGCGATTCAAGGACTACGTCGACGATCCCGACGCCGTGGCCGCCGAGCTCGCGCGGCCGATGCCGCAACGCCCGTATCGCGCCACGCGCATCGGCACGCTCTTCCACGCGTGGGTCGAGCAGCGCTCGACCGGCGGCCCGGGTGCGGGCGGCGGCGTGCCGGTCGACGCGACGTCGGCCGACCTCGACGCGCTCGACCTCGCGTTCGATCCCGCCGACGAACTCGTCGTCCACGGCGCCGACCGCGACGGCGACCCGGTGGAGGCGCGGCTCGAGCGGCTCCGGTCCACCTTCGCCGCATCGGAGTGGGCCGACCGGCGGCCCGTCGCCGTCGAGCTCGAGCTGCACCTGCCGCTCGACGAGCACGTGTTCGTGTGCAAGCTCGACGCGGTGTACGAGGTGGCGCCGGACTCCGAGGCGGGTCGCCGCGGCATCCGGTACCAGGTCGTCGACTGGAAGACCGGGGCCGCGCCACGGGACGCCCGCGAGCTCGAGCTGCGGCAGACCCAGCTCGCGCTGTACCGGCTCGCGTACGCGCGCTGGGCCGGCGTGTCCGCCGACGCGATCGACGCCGTCTTCTACTACGTCGAGGACGACCGCGTGCTGCGCCCCGACGTCCTCTACGACGAGGAGGAGATCCGCCGGGCATGGGCGGGCGTCGCGACGCGGCCGGTCGAGCCGGCATCGGCACCGGCGGCCCTGCTGCCCGAGACGGTGCGGAGCGCGATCGCCGAACCCTCGGCGGTGCGACCGCGTGCGTCGCCGCTCGCGGGCGGGTCGGCCGCGTCGCCCCAGTCGCTGAGGTCGAGCGGGATCGGCGCGGTCGCGTCCATCGGCGGTGCGCCGGGCGGATCGCCCGCGGCGCCCGAGCCGGTGCCGCCGTCGCCGTCGCCGCCGGCGCCGTCGAGGTGGCGTCGCAGCTCCTCCACGTCGAAGCTGTCGGTGAGCATGGTCGACCCCGTCTCGCGGCCGACGACGTCGCGGGGTGTCTCGTCGAGCAGCCGCTCGACCTCGGCGACCGCGAGGATCGGCCCGGTGTCGGTGGTCAGCGGCTCGGACGACCGGTCGTGCACGCTCGCGACGAGTCCGTCGAGCAGGGCGACCGCATCCTCGATCACCGCATCGTCGTGCGTGTCGACGCCGTGCAGCAACCAGCGCGCGAGCTCGAGCTCGGCGTAGAGGAGCGCCCGGCGCGCGAGCTCGGCGTCGGCGCCGCCCGATCGCGCGGCGACGTACGAGGTGAGCGCCTCCTCCGCGGCGGCGCCCGTGGAGGTGAGCACCCAGTGCAGGTCGCGCGCGGGGTCGTCGTGCGCGAGCCCGGACCAGCCGACCACGCCGGACACGTGGTCGCCCTCGACGAGGAACGAGTCCGCGCCGAGCTGGCCGTTGACGACGGTGGGGACGAACCGCCAGAGCGTGTCGTCGTCGGTCGCCTCCTCCCACCGGCGCACGAGCGCTGCGGGCAGCCGGCCGGTGTCGGCGGCGCGGTCGATGACCGCGACGGCCGACTCGCGGGCTTCGACCGCGCTGCGCCTGGGCAGTCCGGCGTCGCCGACGAAGCCGGGCGGGAGCGAGTGGATCGCCGCGATCGCGCGGCCGATGGCGGCGGCGATGGCCGGATTCGCGGTCAGTTCGTCGGCCGAGCGGACGGCTCCCGGGATGAACTCGGTCACGATCGCGCGCGTCGGACCGATCGGCGCCTGCCCGACGAACTCGGGCACGGCGAACGGCAGCCGGGAACGGATGCCGGGCGTGAGCGCGCGCAGTGCGACGAGGTCCGCGGACTGCTCCGACTCGGCGCTCTGCGATCGCGGAGCGCGGATCAGCAGGCGTCGCCCGTCGGTCGAATGGAGCTCGACGGCGTCGAACGCGCCACCCGCATCGCCGGTGTGCGCCCGGGCCGCCCGCACCTCGAGTCCGGCCACCGCGGCCGTGGCCAACGCGGCTAGAGTGAGTGGGGGTCTGGCCATGGCACACAGCCTAAGCAGGTGTTCCCGCCTGCCCGGCGAGCGCCACGCCTTCCCGACGACTCCGGCTGCAAGCGAGAGGTGCACCGTGCTCGAACCCGACGCGCCGCTCGCGGTCGACGCGCCGCCGCTCGCGCGCGAGCACCTCGACCGGGATGCCGCGAATCGCACCTCCCTCGAGCGTCAGCGCGAGTTCGACGTCGACGCGAACGCGCGCGTGCTCGTCGTGCGCGACGGACGCGTGCTGCTCGGCGACGGCGACGTCGACGCCGCGCGCACGCTCGGCCTGCGGCATCCGTCGACCCTGCCCGAGCCCGCGCTGCGCTGCTACCTCGGCCGCACGCTCGACCCGGGTCTCGACGGCGCCGGCGCGGTGCTGCCGGCCGGGAGCCCGGTCGAGGCCTGGGTCTTCGACGACGAGCGGGCCGCCGGGCTCGCGCCCGACGAGCGGTGGGCAGGACTGCGCACCGTCGCGACCGAGCTCGACGACCGCGACGCCGGGCTCGCGATCGAGGCCGTCGCCCTCGCGAACTGGCACGCGACGCACGCCTTCTGCGCGAGCTGCGGCAGCGCGACCGAGGTCGTCACGTCGGGGTGGGCGCGGCGCTGCCTCGCCGAGGATCGCCTGCGGTTCCCGCGCACCGACCCGGCCGTGATCGTGATCGTGACCGACGACGACGACCGCGTGCTGCTCGGCTCGAACGCGATGTGGCAGCAGGACCGCTTCTCGGTGCTCGCGGGCTTCGTCGAGCCGGGGGAATCGCTCGAGGCCGCCGTGGTGCGCGAGATCGCGGAGGAGACCGGGCTCGCGGTCGACCGCGTCGAGTACCTCGGATCGCAGCCGTGGCCGTTCCCCGCGAGCCTGATGTGCGCGTTCCGTGCGAGGGTCGTCGACGGCGCACCGGTGGCCGCCGTGCCCGACGGCGAGGAGATCCTCGAGCTGCGGTGGTTCGACCGCGACGAGCTCACCGCCGCGCTCGGACGCGTGGCCCTTCCCGGCGAGACGTCGATCGCGCGCTGGATGCTCGAGCGGTGGTACGGCGGCCCGCTCGAGTCGTCCCTGCCGTGGTCGACGTCGTGACGACCCCGACGACCGACCCGCTGCTCGCCGCGCTCGACGACGAGCAGCGCATCGCGGCCGAGGCGCTGAACGGGCCCGTGTGCGTGCTCGCGGGCGCCGGCACCGGCAAGACCCGCGCGATCACGCACCGCATCGCGTACGGCGTCGCGTCGGGTGCGTACGACCCGGGGCGCGTCATGGCGCTCACCTTCACGAGCCGCGCGGCCGCCGAGCTCCGGAGCCGGCTGCGCGCGCTCGGCGCGGGCGGCGTGCCGGCGCGCACGTTCCACGCGGCCGCGCTGGCGCAGCTGAACCACTTCTGGCCGATCGTCGTCGGCGGCCCGGCGCCGCGGGTGCTCGAGTTCAAGGGCCGGCTGCTGGGCCTGGCCGCCGAGCGCTGCCGGCTGAAGGTCGACACCGCGACGCTGCGGGATGTCGCGGCCGAGATCGAGGTCCGCAAGGTGACGGGACTCTCGCCAGACGAGTACCGCGCTCGGGTCGCGAGCCGCGGCGCGCCCGGCACGCTCGACGCCGACCAGCTGCTCGAGCTCGTCGAGGCGTACGAGACCCTCAAGGACGAGCGCCGCATGATCGACTTCGAGGACGTGCTGCTCGCCACCGCGGGCATGATCGAGTCGGAGCCGGCCGTCGCGATGCAGGTGCGCGAGGGCTACCGCCACTTCGTCGTCGACGAGTACCAGGACGTCTCGCCCGCGCAGCAGCAGCTGCTCGACCTGTGGCTCGGCGGTCGCGACGAGCTGTGCGTGGTGGGCGATGCCAGCCAGACGATCTACTCGTTCGCGGGGGCGTCGGCCGAGTACCTGCTGGGCTTCGATCGGCGGTATCCGGATGCCACGTTGGTCCGGCTCGAACGCAACTACCGCTCGACGCCCGAGATCGTCGAGGTCGCGAACCGGCTGATGCGCGGACGGCCGGGCGCGCTCCGGCTCGTCGCGTCGCCGCCGGACGGCGGGGACCCCGCGATGGGCGGCGCCGACGTCCCTCGCGCGCGTCCGGCCGCCGCACGCTCGATGCATGGGATCGCTCCCGAGGTGATCGCGTACTCCGACGAGCTCGCCGAGGCACGCGGTGTCGCCGCGCGCATCCGCGAGCGACTCGACGCGGGGGTGCCGGCCGAGTCGATCGCGGTGCTGCTGCGCGTGAACTCGCAGTCGGCGCTGCTCGAGCAGGCGCTGGGCGAGGTCGGCGTGCCGACGCGGGTCCGGGGCGCGCAACGGTTCTTCGACCAGCCCGAGGTGAAGCAGGCCGTCCATGCGATCCGGGCGGAGGCGCTCGCGGTGCGCGACGAGCCGATCTTCAAGACCGTGAGCGACGTGCTCCGCTCGCTCGGCTGGTCGGTGGATCCGCCCGCGGGCCCGGGCGCGGTCCGGGCCAGGTGGGAGTCGCTCAACGCGATCGCCCGGCTCGTCGACGACCTGCCGGCCGGAACGACGCTCCGCTCGTTCGCCGACGACCTCCGGGCGCGCGCCGAGGCGCAGCACGAACCCGCGATCGCCGCGGTGACGCTCGCCACGTTGCACTCCGCGAAGGGCCTCGAGTGGGATGAGGTGCACCTCGTCGGCCTCACCGAGGGCATGCTGCCGATCGCGTACGCGACCGGGCTCGAGGCCGTCGACGAGGAGCGCCGGCTCCTGTACGTGGGCCTCACGCGGGCACGGCGGCGGCTGACGCTGAGCTGGGCCCGGCGGGCCGCCGCGCATCGAGGTGAACGGGAGCCGTCGCGGTTCCTCCGAGAGCTCGACATCCGCACTCCGGATGCGCCTCGAGCGGCCGGGGCACGGGTCGCGGCGAGCCGCCCGCGTCGCTGAGCACGACCGTCGCGGCGTCGAGCGCTGTGCGTCCCGTCCGCACGAGGTCGTCGACGACGGATGCCGCGAGGGAGAGCGCCTCGTGCTCGGCCCGGGCCGCTCGGGGCGGTGGTGCGGTCGCGGCGAGCTGGGCCGCGATCGCCGGCCACGCGGCATCCGCGTCGCGCCGGCCGAGGTGGACGCACCGCAGGCACGGTCCCGACCCGGGACGCACGAGCGGACCGACCTCGGCGCCGCGCTCGTCGAGGACGACCGCGAGGTGTGGCACGTCGGCGGCGAGCCACGGCAGGTGCGCGCCCGGTGCGATCACCCAGGCGCCGACGAGGACCGCGATGTCGGCCTCGCGGGGGTCGATCGCGTCGGCGTCGACCGGGCGGTGACCGAGCCGTGCGACGAGGCGGACGAGCGGGCCGATCGACTCGGCGTCGCCGCCGATCGCGACCACGGCCGTCCGCTCGGGCACGGCGTCGGGCGCGAACGCGGGCTCGAGTCGCTCGAGCAGCGCGTCG
>DASTQT010000066.1:0-3721 GCA_035761605.1 Agromyces sp.
CTCCGGCAGCTCGGCGAGCACGACGTGTACGTGTCCACGGTCGGCGGGGTGCGGCTCGTCGAACCGGCGGCCGACCTTGCGATCGCCGTCGCGATCGCGAGCGCCATGCGCGATCGCGCGGTGCCGCACGAGCTCGCGGCCGTGGGCGAGATCAGCCTCGCGGGCGAGGTCCGGCCCGTGACATCCGCCCGCCAGCGCGCCGCCGAGGCGAAGCGACTCGGGTACTCCGCGCTGCTCGACGACGAGCTCGGCAGCGTCCGCGCCGCGGTCGAGCGCGCGATGATCGCCTCGACCGGCGCCCGCGAGCGCGAACTCGACGCCGCGTTCTAACGTGTGCGGGTCGAGGAGCGCCGAAGGCGCCTCTCGAGACCCGGAACGTGACTCACGCCTCGAGCGCCTTGAGCAGCTCGCCCGGCGAGGCCTGCATCGGATGCGGCCCCGCGATGTCGAGGAACACCGTCGTGATGGTCGACTCGTATCGCCTCAGGAACGACTTCAGCCACGCCGGGCTCTGCAGCCCGACCGCGGGCGGCAGGTTCGCGGGCTTGTTCGCGGCGTCGCTGAACAGCAGCAATGCGACCTCGCCCGTGTTCGCGTCGCGGTAGGTCCACACCTCGCCCCCGTCGAGGGGCTTGTCGCGGGGGCCCGGCGTGATGAGCGGCACCACCGTGTTGCCGTGCCGCAGCGCCAGCGCGACGGCGGCGATGTCCTGGCGCTCGAGCGCGTCCGCGAGCGCCTTCGAACGGAACTCCAGCGGCTCCCCGCGCTTCGGCCCCTTCGATCCCTTGGACCCCTTGGGAGAACGCTTCGCATCGGCCATCGTCCCACCCTACGACGCCCTCGACGCCCTCCCCCTCCATCGCGAGTCCCGCGTTTCCGTGGATGCACCCGCGGGAACACGGGACTCGAGGCTGACGTCAGGGGGCGCGACGCGAACGAGTCACCGTCAGTAGAGCAGGAACTGCTTCGTCGCGTCCGATTCGAAGCCCGAGACGGCGACCGCGAGGTGGTACGACGCGCCCGCGGCGGGCGCCGGGGTCCGCTCGCCGCCGCACGTGTCGGCGTTCGACCGGGTGCGATCCCACACGATCGGCGCGCTCGAGGACACCGGCGTGTTCGGCTCGAGGGAGACCTGCGCGTCGACGGCGTCGACCTGGCAGTCGGTCGACTTCCAGTAGGTCTCCGTGCCGCTCGTGACGGTGAACACCTGCGCCGCCGTGCCGACGTTGAGCACGCACGTGTTGGGTCCGGTGTTCGTGATCGTGACCGAGAGGTTGGGCTGCTCACCTGCGGCGTAGACCTGCTTGTCGGTGATCGCCTCGACGATGATCTGCCGTTCGGCGCAGGGCGCACCGTCGGCCGATGGCTCGGCGGGCGGTTCGGACGCGACGGGGTCCGCGTCGGGCTCGTCGGTGGCCGGCGCGTCCGCGACGGGGTCGTCGGATGCCGGCACGGTCGCGGACGGCGTCGGCGGCGCGGTCTGCGACACCTCGTCGCCCTGGCTCGCGCCGGGACGCACGATCACCAGCACGATCGCGACGATGACGGCGACCAGCCCGAGCAGGACCATGAGCCGGCGACGCCGGTACACGGAGGCGGGCAGTCGCCCGGACGTGGGGCGGTTCGACGTCATGGCCTCAGGCTACGACCGGCGGAGGGAACTCCCCGGATGGCGCTGCGGCGCGCCACGTGCCGGTGAGGAACGCTCAGAGGATCTTCAGCATCCGCGTGTTGCCGAGCGTGTTCTGCTTGACGCGCGCGAGGTCGAGGAACTCGGCGACGCCCTCGTCGTGCGAGCGCACGAGCTCGGCGTAGACCTGAGGGTCCACGGTCTCGGCGCCCATGTCCTGGAAGCCGTGACGTCCGAAGAACCCGACCTCGAACGTGAGGCAGAAGAGCCGGCTGAGGCCGAGTTCGCGCGCCTCGGCTTCGAGCGCGTCGAGCAGCGCGTGGCCGACGCCGTGGCCGAGCCAGTCGTCGTGGACGGCGAGCGTGCGCACCTCGCCGAGGTC
Source organism: Agromyces sp. (assembly GCA_035761605.1). GTDB lineage: Bacteria > Actinomycetota > Actinomycetes > Actinomycetales > Microbacteriaceae > Agromyces. The sequence goes on from DASTQT010000066.1 coordinate 2,013, forward strand.
CTCCCACATGACGTGCAGCGCGCCGCAGCCGACGACCTCGCCGTCGGCCGCCTCCGCGACGCGGAACTCCTGCACGGCGCCGTAGAGGTCCACCCGCTCCTTGCCGAGCAGGATGCGTCGGGCGACGAGCGGTTCCACGAGCTCGATGATCTTCGGCACGTCGTGCGTGCGCGCCTTGCGCACGAGGAAGGGCTGCGTCATCCGCTCATCGTATGACGACAGCGAGGGGGCGGATGCCGCGGCATCCGCCCCCTCGGGTCGAAACGTCGTACCGGTCGCCGGCTACTGGCCCGCCGCCAGGTCGGGCGTGGCCGGGCCGGTGCCGATCGCGGCGCTCGTGTTGACGCCGACGCCGACGGGCAGGGCCCGCTGGGTCGTCGTGAAGACGAACTCGCCGTCGACGAAGTCGACGTGCACGTGGTCGCCCGAGTTGAGCTCGCCATGCAGGATCTTCTCGGAGAGCCGGTCCTCGATCTCGTGCTGCACCGCGCGGCGCAGCGGGCGGGCGCCGAGCGCCGGGTCGAACCCGACCTCGATGAGCCGTTCCTTCGCCGGGAGGGCCAGCTCGACCGTCATGTCGCGGTCGAGCATCCGCTCGCCCAGGCGCTTGATGAACAGGTCGACGATCTGGAGCAGCTCGGGCTTCGTCAGCTGCGGGAAGACGATGATCTCGTCGACGCGGTTGAGGAACTCGGGCTTGAAGTGCTTCTTCAGCTCCTCGTTCACCTTCGCGCGCATGAGGTCGTAACCGGTACGGCTGTCGCCCTCGACCGTGAAGCCGACGGGCCCGCCCGAGATGTCCTTCGTGCCGAGGTTCGTCGTCATGATGATGACGGTGTTCTTGAAGTCCACGACGCGACCCTGGCCGTCGGTGAGGCGGCCCTCCTCCAGGATCTGGAGGAGCGAGTTGAAGATGTCGGGGTGGGCCTTCTCGATCTCGTCGAACAGCACGACCGAGAACGGCTTGCGGCGCACCTTCTCGGTGAGCTGGCCGCCCTCCTCGAAGCCGACGAAGCCGGGAGGGGCGCCGAACAGGCGCGAGACGGTGTGCTTCTCGCCGTACTCCGACATGTCGAGCGAGATCATCGCCGACTCGTCGTCGAAGAGGAACTCGGCGAGCGCCTTGGCGAGCTCGGTCTTGCCGACACCGGTGGGGCCGGCGAAGATGAACGAGCCCGAGGGGCGCTTCGGGTCCTTGAGGCCGGCGCGGGTGCGGCGGATCGTCTTCGAGAGTGCGGCGATCGCCTCCTCCTGGCCGATGACGCGCTCGTGCAGCGCCTTCTCCATGAAGACGAGCCGGCTCGACTCCTCCTCGGTGAGCTTGAAGACGGGGATGCCGGTGGCCTGCGCGAGCACCTCGGCGATCAGGCCCTCGTCGACGACCGCGGTCGTCTTGACCTCGCCCGACTTCCACTGCTTCTCGAGGCGGAGCCGCTCGCCGAGCAGGTTCTTCTCCTCGTCGCGCAGCGACGCGGCCTTCTCGAAGTCCTGCTCCTCGATCGCGGTCTCCTTCGCGGCGCGGACCACGGCGATCTTCTCGTCGAATTCGCGCAGCTCGGGCGGCGACGACAGGATCGACAGGCGCAGGCGCGCGCCGGCCTCGTCGATCAGGTCGATGGCCTTGTCGGGCAGGAAGCGATCGGACACGTAGCGGTCGGCGAGGTTCGCCGCCGCCACGAGCGCGCCGTCGGTGATCGAGACCTTGTGGT
>DASTQT010000067.1:0-3264 GCA_035761605.1 Agromyces sp.
CGCCGCGCAGCTGGATGCGGTCCTGCGTGAGCCCGAGCTCGTCGAGGCTCTCCCCCGCGGCGATGCGGATCTGCGCGACGACGAGGTCGACGTCGGTGACCTCCTCGGTGACCGTGTGCTCGACCTGGATGCGGGGGTTCATCTCGATGAAGACGTGCTGGCCCGCCCGCTCGCCCGCGGTGTCGAGGAGGAACTCCACGGTTCCGGCGTTGACGTAGCCGATCGACTTCGCGAACGCGACCGCGTCGCGGTAGAGCGCGTGCCGCACCTCGTCGGACAGGTTCGGTGCCGGCGCGATCTCGACGACCTTCTGGTGTCGGCGCTGCACCGAGCAGTCGCGCTCGAACAGGTGCACGGTCTCGCCCGTGGCATCCGCCAGCACCTGGACTTCGATGTGGCGCGGCCGGAGGACCGCCTGCTCGAGGAACATCGTCGGGTCGCCGAACGCGCTGTCGGCCTCGCGCATGGCCTCCTCGAGCGCGCGGCGCAGGTCGTCCCGCTTGTCGACGCGGCGCATGCCGCGACCGCCGCCGCCCGCGACCGCCTTGGCGAAGATGGGGAAGCCGATCTCGTCGGCCTGGGCGAGGAGCGCCTCGACGTCGCGCGAGGGCTCGGTCGACTTCAGCACGGGCACTCCGGCTGCGATCGCCTGCTCCTTCGCGGTGACCTTGTTGCCGGCCATCTCGAGCACTCGCGTGGGCGGGCCGATGAAGGTGATGCCCGCGTCGGCGGCCGCCTGGGCGAGCTCGGGGTTCTCCGACAGGAAGCCGTATCCCGGGTAGATCGCGTCGGCGCCCGACTCCTTCGCGACGCGGATGATCTCCGAGACATCGAGGTAGGCGCGCACCGGATGACCCGGCTCGCCGATCTGGTACGCCTCGTCGGCCTTCAGGCGGTGCAGCGAGTTGCGGTCCTCGTAGGGGAAGACGGCGACGGTCTTCGTACCGAGCTCGACGGCGGCGCGGAACGCCCGGATGGCGATCTCACCTCGATTGGCGACCAGGATCTTCGAGAACATGCAGGCCTTTCCGGGTGGGGGTTATCCGCACAGCGAACATTTAGGTATCGCCTTGCGAGTAACGGTAACGTATTCGCTCGTGCACGTTCTCTCGGTCAGTTCCCTGAAAGGCGGCGTCGGAAAGACGACCGTCACCCTCGGACTGGCGTCGGCTGCGTTCGCACGCGGCGTGCGCACGCTCGTGGTCGATCTCGATCCCCAGTCCGACGTGTCGACCGGCATGGACATCCATGTCGCCGGTCACCTGAACGTCGCCGACGTGCTGGCGTCGCCGAAGGAGAAGATCGTCCGCTCGGCGATCGCTCCGAGCGGCTGGGCGCGTTCGAACCCGCAGTCGACCATCGACGTCATGATCGGCAGCCCATCGGCCATCAACTACGACGGGCCGCACCCGTCGATCCGCGACATCTGGAAGCTCGAGGAGGCGCTCGCCAACGTCGAGGCCGACTACGAGCTCGTGCTGATCGACTGCGCGCCCTCGCTCAACGCGCTCACCCGCACCGCCTGGGCCGCGAGCGACCGGGTCGCGGTCGTGACCGAGCCCGGTCTGTTCTCGGTGGCCGCCGCCGACCGTGCGCTGCGCGCGATCGAGGAGATCCGGCGGGGCCTCTCCCCGCGACTGCAGCCGCTCGGCATCATCGTCAACCGCGCGCGCGTGCAGTCCCTCGAGCACCAGTTCCGCATCAAGGAGCTGCGCGACATGTTCGGCCCGCTCGTGCTCTCCCCGCAGCTGCCCGAGCGCACGTCGCTGCAGCAGGCTCAGGGTGCCGCCAAGCCGCTGCACATGTGGCCCGGCGAGAGCGCCGAGGAGATGTCGAACCACTTCGACCAGCTGCTCGAGCGCGTGCTCCGCACCGCGCGGATCGGCGACTACGCGCCGGGTCCGGGCAATCGCCTCGAGATCGACGCGCCCAGCCGCTGACCCGCGCCCGAGGCGGCGTCACACGGCGTCATCCCGACCTCGTCGACCCATGCACGGGCACAGGCACAGGCACGGGCACGCCCGGATGTCGGGGACCTGCTCAGGAGATCTTGCGGGTCGTCCGGCTCCGTCGCACCGCGAGCTCGTCGACGTGGTCGGCGGGCTGGGTGTCGAGCTCGACGAGCGTCGACTCGACCTCGCGCAGGACCTTGCCGACCGCGATGCCGAAGACGCCCTGGCCGCGATTGACGAGGTCGATCACCTCGTCGTCGGAGGTGCAGAGGTAGACGCTCGCGCCGTCGCTCATGAGCGTGGTCTGGGCGAGGTCGTCGATGCCCGACTCGCGGAGCTGGGTGACGGCCACGCGGATCTGCTGAAGCGAGATGCCGGTGTCGAGCAGTCGCTTGACGAGCTTCAGGACGAGGATGTCGCGGAAGCCGTACAGCCGCTGCGATCCCGATCCGGCCGCGCCGCGGACGGTCGGCTCGACGAGCTCGGTGCGGGCCCAGTAGTCGAGCTGGCGGTAGCTGATGCCTGCCGCGCGAGCGGCGACGGCGCCGCGATAGCCCGTCGCATCGTCGTGCTGCGGAAGCCCGTCAGTGAAGAGCAGTCCGAGGTCGTAGCGCGTGCGTTCGCTCCGATCGAGCTCGGTCATCCGATCGCCCCTCACCTCTCGTCGGCGCCTCGACGGCGCGGGTCCCACGCTACCCACGCTCACGACCCGAGTCGAGGACATCGGGCCGAACGTCACGGCGTGTCGCGGACCGATGCACGCCCGTCAGCGCGGGAGGCCGTCGAGCGCGCGCTGGAGCACGCTCGCATGCACGATCGCGAGGTGCTCGGCGAGTTCGCGCGCCCGCTCGGCGCTGCGGGCCCGGCCGGCCGGATCGCGTCGGCGTTCGGGCGCGATGGCCTGGTCTATGAGCGCTGCCTCGCGCTCGGCCGCGGCGCGGATTCCGCGGAGGTGCCGGGGCTCGATCCCCACGGATCGGAGCGCCACGAGCGCCCTGAGCGCGCCCAGCGCATCGGCGCCGTAGACCTCTGCCGGGCGGATGACGGACGCGGCGATCGCCTCGTCGAGCAGGGCTGCCGTCGCGCCGGCCTCGCGAACCAGTTCGTCGCGGGTGAACCGGTTGGCGGTCGCCTGCACGGTGGCGGCGCTCGTCGCGCCCGGCAGCGCCGGCGTCCCGCCGGCATCGACGGCCTCGAGATGCGCGCGGATGACCTTGAGCGGCAGGTAGTGATCGCGCTGCATGGCGAGCACGACATGCAGGCGCTCGACGTCGGACGGTGCGAACTTCCGATAGCCCGCCGCGGTCCGCGA
>DASTQT010000068.1:0-8916 GCA_035761605.1 Agromyces sp.
GATGCCTCGACCTCAACCCGCACCCGGTGCGCGCCGAGGACCTCGACCACCCCGACGAGCTCAGGGTCGACCTCGACCCCATGCCCGGCGTGGACTGGTCGCAGATCGTCGACGTCGCGATGATCGCGCGCGACGTGCTCGCCGACCACGGGCTCGTCGGCTGGCCGAAGACGTCGGGTTCGCGCGGCATGCACCTGCTGGTGCGGATCGAGCCGCGCTGGTCGTACCCCGAGGTGCGTCTCGCCGCCGAGAGCCTCGCTCGTGAGGTCGAACGCCGGGCTCCCGGTCTCGCGACCGCCCGCTGGTGGAAGGAGGAACGCGGCGAGAGCGTATTCGTCGACTTCAACCAGAACGCCAAGGACCGCACCGTCGCCTCCGCGTATTCGGTCCGGCCCCTGCCCGACGCGCGCGTCTCGACGCCACTCGACTGGAGCGAGGTGCCCGTGCGGCGGCCCGAGGAGTTCACGGTCGCGACCGTGCTCGAGCGCTACGCGGAGCTCGGCGACCCCCACGCCGGCATCGACGATGCGGTCGGGAGCCTGGACGGACTGCTCCGGCTCGCCGAGGAGCTCGGTCCCGCCGAGAAGGCGCCGCGCGGCTCGGGCGACGGCTCCGGTCGGCGGCAGTCGACGATGCCGCTCATCGAGGTCGCCCGCACCGAGACGAAGCCCGAGGCGCTCGACGCGCTCGAGGAGTGGAAGGCGGCGCACGCCGACGTCGTGGCCCACCTCAGTCCCGCCGACGTGATGGTCGACGGCATGCGCGGCTCGAGCTCGCTCTGGTACCGCGTGCGCGTCAACCTGCAGCACGTGCCCGATGCCGAACGACCCGAGCAGGAGCCGCTGCTCGTCGACTACGACCCCTGGGAGGCCGTCCGCAACCGCGGATCGTGACGCTCGTACCCCTCCCGGAGCACCACGAGGCCCTCGTCGATGCGCGCGATGTCGGCCCACGCCGCGAGGTACAGCCCGCGATGCACGTACCGCAGGTAATGGGCGATGGGCCACGGCGCGTGGACGTCCGTCCGCTCGTACCCCCACATCGACGTGCGGCTGCGCGGGCTGACGAGCACCCCGACGAGCCGCGGCACCGCGAGCAGCTGCCCCGGCGGCCCGTCGAGCGCGAACCGCGCGTCGACCACCCCGCCGATCCGCTCGCCCGCGGCGTCGACCACTTCGGAGCCGAGCAGGTCACTCAGGATCATGGCGCCCTCCAGGGATCCGTCCGACCACGCGCCGACCCACCCAGCGCTCAACCCACGTCGCGTCGATGCGGTCGCCTGTCACGCCGAGCCGCAGCACCGTGCCCACGTCGGCGACGAGCTTCCACGGGATCCGCATGCGTCGCGACGACGGCGGTCGCCCGCCGAAGATGCGCGTCGGCAGCTCCATGCCCACGAGCAGGTCGGTGATCGTCGGCGGCGCGGCATCCGGCTCGATCGCCCGCCCCGGCTCGATGCCGGCGAGCTCGACGTCGGCGACGACCGACACGGGCACGCCGTCGCGGTCGAGGATCTGCCGGTCGAGCAGGTGCAACTGGGCGTCGATCACGCGCCCGGCCGGCTGCGCCATCCGCTCGCTCATGCGCCCGCCCCCGTGATGACCAGCAGGGGGATGGCGGCGAGCGCCGCCACCACGATGATGACGAGGTAGACCATCGCGATCGCGTTCATGCCGCGGCCGTTGACGTGCTCGCCCATGTACTCGGGATCATTGGCGACGAGCAGGATCGGCAGGTAGGTCAGCGGCAGCGCGACCGCCGAGAAGACGACCGAGATCTCCGTGACCGCGATCGGGTCGACGCCCGTGGCGAGGATGCCCACGGCGATGAGCAGCACGACGATCATCGCGACGTGGAACCGGGCCGCCTGCGCCGGCCGCCGGAACTTGCCCCACGACCAGCCCAGGTACTGCGCGAGCGTGTACCCGGTCGACAGCGTCGTCTCGAGCGCCGCGCCGAACGTGGCGGCGAGGATGCCGACGATCGCGAAGCTCAGTGCGAGCATGCCGCCCGCCTCGGCGACCGGCAGCACGACCTGGCTGAGCGAGGTCACCGCGATCGACTGAGGAAGCAGCACGACCGCCGCGCACCCCGCGATCGCGATCGACAGCACGCCGCCGAGCGGGAAACCCACGAGCACGTTCGCCCGCGAGGTGGCGAGGTCCTTGCGCGTCCAGCCCTCCTCGACCGCGCCCGAGGAGAAGAAGAACACCTCGTACGGCGTCATCGCGGCGCCGAACAGCGCGACCGCGTAGAACCAGTACGTCGCGACCGGCTCGGCGTCGGGAACAGCGGGGGTGAGCGCCTGGCCGACGAGCGCACCCCAGTCCGGCGAGAGCATGAACAATGCGACCGCGAACACGATGAGCGCGAGGCCCAGCAGGCCGGTGACGTTCTCGAGCAGCGAGAACTTCGCGCGCCACACCACGATCCAGACGCCGAACGCGGCCACCGGGATCCACCAGCCCGGGCCGACGCTCGTCGCCAGCTGCAGCGCGAGCGCGACGCCGCCGACCTCGGCGGTGACCGTGAGCAGCGTGATGAGGAAGGACGCGGCCAGGTTCGCGAGTCCCGCGCGGGGACCCAGCCGCTCGCGGATCACCTCGAACGTCGCCCGGCCGCTGACCGCCGCGACCCGACCCGACATCTGGGCGTACACGCAGATGCCGACGACGCCGATAACCACCACCCACGCCAGTCCGAGGCCGAACCGGGAGCCGACCACGGCGTTCGTGACGAGGTCCCCGATGTCGACGAATCCGCCGATGGCGGTGAGGATGCCGAGCGCGACGGCGAAGATCCGCGTCACGGGTGGCCCGCCCGGGTCAGCGCGCGGAGCGCATCCTCGGCCTCCGCGACCCGATCGGCGGCGTCCGCCGGGTCGCCCACGCCGGCGAGCGCGTCGACCGCCGCGTCGAGTGCGCGCACGGCCTCATCGAGGGCGTCGAGGGCCTCGGCTCGGCGCCCGGCCTCGCTCTCCTCGGTCGCGTCGACCTCGGCGACGGTCCTCGCCGCATCCGCCGCCTCGCGGCGCGCGTCCTCCACCGCGGTCGTCGAGGTCGTGCGGAAGATGCGGCCGCGTTCGTCGAGGTCGAGGCTCACCCGGGCGGTCGCCGTCGCGGCCACGGCCTGGTCGATCGCGTCGGTCACCTGGTCGGACGGGCTCGCGCAGCCCGCCAGCAGCAGGGCGGCCGCCACGACGCCGACGAGCCGGGTCGGGCATGACGGAGGGCTCCGGCGCCGGCCCCGGCGTCGGCCCGGCCGATCGCGATCCAGCCCCACACCGCGACGCTACCGCCGCGCGCGCGCAGGTCCGCAGGGGGTTGACGGCGCGGCCGCCGACGCTCGGGCGGCCGCTACTCGACCGCCCCCGCGGCCACGTCGAACCTCGGCACGGCGTCGGCGGGACGCATCCGCTCGTACCAGGCCGTGAGCCGCAGCGTCTCGAGGTCGGCGAACCGGCGGCCCGTGATCTGCAGGCCGATCGGTCGGCCGTCGGCCGTGAACCCGGCGTTCACGCTGGCCGACGGCTGCCCCGACATGTTGTACGGGACCGTGAAGGCGATGTGCGCCATCGCGGCGTCGTGATCGCCCCACGGCATGGGCCACTCGGCGGGGAACGCCGCGACCGGGGCGACCGGCGAGAGGACCGCGTCGAACCCCGCCGTCGCGGCGACGGTCGCGCTGCGGAGGCCGGCGATCGCGTCGTACCACTCGAGGGCCCGGTGGCCGGGCACGTCGGCGCCGCCGTGCACCCACGTCGAGATGAACGGGAGCACCTGCGCCTTCGCCGCCGGGGAGAGCGTGCGGTACGTGCGCCAGAAGCGCACGCGCCAGAAGCCGTCGACGTTCGCGAGGTCGGCGTCGCTGATGAACGGCGGCAGCTCGACGACCTCGGCGCCCGCGTCGGCGAACAGCGCCGCCGCGCGCTCGATCGTCGCGCGCACCTCCGGATCGACGGGCATGCCGGCGCCCGGATCGAGGTGCAGCGCGATGCGCTTGCCGTGCACGTCGACCTCGAGGTCGCGCCAGTCGATCCGCTCGGGCGGCAGCGACGTGAAGTCGCGGACGTCCGGCTGCGAGAGCACCTCCATGCCGAGGGCGACATCGGCGACGGTGCGGGCGATCGGTCCCGCGGCGCGGCCGAGGTACGGGTTGTCGAGCGGGATCCGGCCGTCGCTCGGCTTGAGCGTGGCCACGCCGAGCCACGCCGCGGGAAGGCGCACCGAGCCGCCGATGTCGGTGCCGACGTGGAACGCGCCCCAGCCCGCGGCGGCCGCCGCGCCGGCGCCGGAGCTCGAGCCGCCGACCGTGAGCGTGGGGTCGGACGGGCTGCGCGTGATGCCGTGCAGGCTCGACACCCCCGACGAGAGCATCCCCCAGTCCGGCATGGTCGTCGAGCCCACGATGACCCCGCCGGCCTCGAGGATCCGGGCCACCGGCGGCGAGTCCTGCGCCGGGATCACGGGGTCGTTGGCGGCGCTTCCGGCCCGTGCCGGGATCCCGGCGCGGTACAGGTTCTCCTTGACCGTGACCGGGACGCCGTCGAGCGGCCCGAGGGGCTCGCCGCGCGACCAGCGCCGGCTGCTCGCGGCCGCGTCCGCGAGCACGCGGTCGGGGTCGAAGTCGCTGAACGCGTTGATGAGCGGATTGCGCTCCTCGATGTCGGCGATGAGGTCGCGTGCGACGTCGACCGGCGACATCCGACGCTCGGCGTAGGCGGTGGCGAGATCGGCGCCCGACAGTTCGGCGAGGACGGGTGTGGGCGTGGTGTCGGTCACGGCTGCTCCTGCGTGTGTCGGATGGTCGGCGTCGCCTCGATGAGGCTCCGGGTGTAGGGGTCGGCCGGGTGCTCGTAGATCGCACGCGTCTCGCCCTGCTCGACGATCCGACCGTGCTGCATCACCGCCACGCGATCGCAGAGGTAGCGCACGACGCCGAGGTCGTGCGAGACGAAGACGAGGGTCAGGTCGTACTCGTCGACGAGGTCGGAGAGCAGGTTCAGCACCTGCGCGCGCACCGAGACGTCCAGCGCGCTCACGGGCTCGTCGGCGACGAGGATGCGCGGGCGGCAGACGAGCGCGCGGGCGATCGAGATCCGCTGGCGCTGCCCGCCGGAGAACTGGTGCGGGAATCGTTCGACCGAGTCGGCGGGCAGGCCGACGGCATGGAGCATCTCCGCGACGAGGTCGGCGCGCTCGCGCTTGGAGACGGCCGTTCCGCCCTGCAGGTTCGCGCGGTTCAACAGGGGTTCCGCGATGATGTCGCCGATCCGCATGCGCGGGTCGAGCGAGGCCATCGGGTCTTGGAACACGATCTGCAGGTTGCGCCGGAGCTCGGCGAGGTCGGCGTGCCGTGCGCCGTTCAGGCGGCGGCCGACCACGTCGATGGTGCCCGAGGTCGGCTCGTCGAGGCCCGACAGGATCCGGAGGAGCGTCGACTTGCCCGAGCCCGACTCGCCGACGATGCCGAAGCGCTGGCCGGCGTCGACGCGGAACGAGACGCCGCGCAGCGCGTCGACGGTCTGGGCCGGCGCCAGCAGCGAGGTGCGATCGCGTCGGTACTGCTTGGTGAGGTCCTCGGCGAGGACGACGGGGGCGGCCGCGGCGGGAGCGACCGGGGCGGCAGGGGCGGCGTGGGCCGCGGCGGCGGCTTCCGCCTCGACCGCCTCTGCCGCCGGCCGGTCGACCGACCGGCCCGGGACGTACCCGCCGGCGGTCGCGACCGTGAAGAGCCGCCCGGCCGGATCGGTCGCGTCGAGGTCGGATGCGGCGAGCAGGCCTCGCGTGTAGGGGTGCTCGGGTCGCGTGAAGACCCGGTCGATGGGGCCCTCCTCGACCACGACCCCCCGGTTCATCACGAGCACCCGCTCGCAGGTCTCGCCCACGACCGCCAGGTCGTGCGTGATGAACAGGAGCCCCGTCGAGCGCCGCGACACGGTCTCGAGCACGAGGTTCAGCACCTGTCGCTGCACCGTGACGTCGAGCGCCGTCGTCGGCTCGTCGCAGACGAGCAGCTCGGGGTCGTTCGCCAGCGCGATCGCGAGCACGACGCGCTGGCGCTGGCCGCCCGACAGCTGGTGCGGGTAGGCGCGCGCGGTCTCCGCGGGGTTCGGGAGCCCCACGTCGGCCATGAGCTCGAGCACGCGCCGGTCGGCCGCGGCGCGGGTCGGCTGCGTGCGGTGGATGAGCATCGACTCGGCGATCTGGCGGCCGACGCGCATGAGCGGGTTCAGCGCGGTCATCGGCTCCTGGAAGACCATCGCCATGTGGGCGCCGCGCAGCCGGGCGGCCTCGTTCTCACCGAGCCCGACGATGTTGCGGTCGACGTCGCCGACGGTCACGCGTCCGGCGGCCGTGAGCGATTCGGGCAGGAGCCCCATGACCGCGAGCGACGTCAGGGACTTGCCCGAACCGGACTCGCCGATCAGGCCGACCCGCTCGCCGCGCTCGATGCGGAAGCTCAGCGGGGCGACGAGCATCCGGTCGGCGGTCGAGACCGTGAGGCCGTCGACCTCCAGGGCGGGCCGGAGCGCCGTGCCCGGCTCGAGGGCGGGGGTGCGCAGTGCGGTCGCGGTCATCGGGTCCTCATCTTCGGGTCGAATCGGTCGCGGAGGCCGTCGCCGAGCAGGTTGAAGCCGAGCACGGCGATGGCGATGGCGGCGCCGGGGAACACGGCGAGGTAGGCGTTGGTCGCGAGGAACTGCTGCGAGTCCAGCAGCATGCGACCCCAGGACGGCGTGGGCGGCAGCGTGCCGAGGCCGAGGAAGGACAGGCCCGCCTCGGCGAGTACGGCGATCGCGAAGTTCACCGAGCACTGCACGATGAGCATGCCGCTGATGTTCGGCAGCACGTGGCGGACGGCGATCGACAGGCCGGGCCGGTTCGCGGCGCGCGCGGCGAAGATGTAGTCCATCGACATGACCTGCAGCGTCCCGGAGCGGGCGACGCGCGCGAACGCGGGGGCCGAGCCGATGCCGAGCGCGATCATGGCGCTGAGCGTTCCGCCGCCGAAGACGGCGCCGAACACGATCGCGAGCAGAAGGCCGGGGAACGCCATCACGACGTCGCTGCCGCCCATGATGACCGGGCCGAGCCGCTTGGGCCGCATGCCGGCGAGGATGCCGAACGGCACGCCGATCGCCGCGCCGATCAGCACCGAGACGGTGCCGACGAGCAGCGTGATCTGCGCACCGGCCATGATGCCCGAGAGCACGTCGCGTCCGTACCGGTCGGTGCCCATCGGGTGGGCGGCGCTGGGGTGCTGCAGCCGATCGGCCGCGACCGCGTGCGTGGGGTCGTACGGCGTCCAGAACACGGAGACGAGCGCCATGGCCGCGATCGCGGCGATGAGCACGGCACCGACGACGAGCTGCGCGTTCGGCGTCCGCCGGCGCGGGCGCGGGCGTGCCGGATCGGGCGACCGCGGGACGGGCGTCTCGGCCTGCGGGGCGTCGGCCCGTTCGGCCGGCGTGACGAGGAGGCTCATGCGGCCCTCCGGATTCTCGGGTCGAGCAGCGTGTACGCCAGGTCGACGAGGAAGTTGATCAGGACGATGGACACGACCAGCACCACCACGATCGCCTGCACGGCGAGCAGGTCGCGGTTGCCGACCGAGTCGACGAGGTAGCTGCCGAGGCCCGGGATGGTGAACACCCGCTCGACGACCACGGCGCCGACCAGGAGGCCGGCCATCTGCACGCCGACCACCGTGAGCACCGGGATGCCCGCGTTGCGGAGCCCGTGGCGCACGAGCGCGAGGTTCGCGGTGAGTCCCTTCGAGCGCGCGGTGCGGAGGAAGTCCTCGCGCTGGATCTCGAGCACGGCGGATCGGACGTAGCGCGTGAGGATCGAGGCCTGCACGGTGCCGAGCGCGATCACGGGCAGCGTCACGTGCTGCAGGAACTCGGGATCGCTGGGCGGCGCCCACCCGCCGGCCGGGAACCAGCCGAGCTCGATCGCGAAGAAGACGATCAGGAGCATGCCGACGAGGAAGCTCGGCACGGCGACCCCGATCTGCGAGACGCCCGAGATGACCGAGCCCGACGGATGGCCCTGGCGCATCGCCGCGAGCGTGCCGAGCGGCACGGCCACGACGATCGCCAGCACCATCGCGAGCCCGACGAGGATCAGCGTGACCTGGAGCCGGTCGGCGATCACGGGCGTGATGTCCTGCCCGGTCACGTACGAGACGCCGAAGTTCCCGGTCAGCAGGCCGCCGAGCCATTCGACGTACTGGACGACGAGCGGCGCGTCGACGCCGTGCTCGGCGCGCCAGGCAGCGAGTTGCTCCGGCGTGGCCTCGATCCCGAGGGCGACCGTGGCCGGGTCTCCGGGCATCACGCGCAGGAGCAGGAACACCACGACGGTCGAGACGAGCACCGTGGCGAGGAAGCTTCCGGCGAGCTTGAGCAGTCGGATGACCACGGTCACCCCCTTTCAGGTTGGATCGGTTTCGGAACGGATGCCGCGGGGGCGGCGTCCGCTCAGTTCCAGCGGAGGCCCGACAGCACGAGCGACTCGGTCACCGCGTTCGCGGCGATGCCGTCGAGCTCGGCGTCGGCGACCACCACGTTCGGGAACAGGAACAGCGGGAGCGCCGCGACATCCGTCGCCGTGATCTCGGCGACCTGCTTCATGCCCTCGACCCACTCCTCCTGCGTCCCGGCGTCGGCCTCGGCCGCGATCGGCGCGATCTCGGTGTTGTCGTAGCCGATGTAGTACTCGGGGTCGTTGAAGGTGGGCAGGATGTCGCGGGCCTCGACGGCCAGGATGACCGACATCTGGTAGTCGTCCTTGGTGAAGACCTTGTCGAGCCAGACGGCCGGGAACTCGGCGCTCGCGATGGTCGCGGTGATGCCGACCTCGGCGAGCTGGGAGACGACGACCTCGGAGACGGCGGTCGCGTACGGGCGCG
>DASTQT010000069.1:0-3695 GCA_035761605.1 Agromyces sp.
GAGGACGGCGGCGGATGCGGCGGCGAGGCCGAGGATCGTGCGGGTGCGGGTCATGGATGGTGCTCCGTTCGTGACGTTCTGGATCGGGCGGCTGGTTCGCCCCGGCGCCGGGGCGCTGGTGGGCTCGGCGGCATGACGAGTCCATCACGCGACGGCCACGGGGTGAAACCGGATGACGCCCCGTTTCCATTCCCGATCGGCCCGGATTCCCGCGGGATCGGCGGCATGCGCGCGCAGGCATACACGCTCGGAGGCCAGTCGCGCAACGGGCCGCGCGGCGCGGAGCGCCGTGGCTAGTGTGGCGGGGTCGAGGGACCGGATCCCTCGTCGCGGTGACCCCACACCGAACGGAGAACCCCATGCTCACCTTGACCTGGCTCCTGCTCATCGGTCTCGCCGGCGGCGTGCTCGCGCTCGTCGACGGCATCTGGCGCCTCCGCGCACGCGGCGGCTCGACCGTGGTCGGCATCATCGAGATCGTCGTCGCCGGCCTGTTCCTGCTCTCCCTGTTCCTGCCCGGCATCCCCTTCGGATCGCTGGTGCTCGGCATCGCGACGATCGTGGTGCTCGCGGTCGCCCTCTTCGCGGGCGGGCGCACCGGGCGCACGCTCACGATCATCGCGCTCGTGCTCATGGTGATCTGGCTGATCCTGCTGAACCGCTGGCTGATCATCCCCGGCATCAACTGACGCAGGTCGCACCACCGGTCGGAGGCCGGCGCCGCACCCGGGCGCCGGCCTCCGACGTGTCAGTCGAGCCCGAGCTCGCGTCGCGCGTCGGCGACGCCCTCGACCTCGAGGGTCCACTCCGGCCGGACGAACCACTCCCGCTCGAGGCGGAACCGCACGTCCAGTTCCATCTCGCCCGGCCGCGCCTCGATGCGGCCGACGCCGTTGTCGCGGTAGCCGAGCCTGCGCGTGACGCCCTGCGACGACCCGTTCCAGTCGGCGGCACTGGTCTCGGCGACCTCGGCGCCGAGGTGGTCGAACGCGAAGGCGAGCACCGCCGCCCGCATCTCGGTGCCGAGGCCGAGCCCCTGCTTCGAGGCGGTGAGCCACGAACCGGTCGAGATCGTGCGCCGCGTCGGGAAGCGGTGGCCGCGCACGTCCTGCAGCCCGATCGCCGCACCCTCGTGCCGGATCGCGAAGAGGAGCGTCCAGTCGTCCGGGCTGGACTCGACGCGCTGCCGCCAGACGTGCCTCGCGATGCCGCGCGCCTGCTCGTCGGGGTCGGCGTCGGTCCACGGCATCGCGAACGGCATGACGCCCGGGTCGTGGATGCCGGCGAGCGCCGACTCGACGAGCGACCCGAGGTCCTCGTCGCGCGCGAGGCGCAGCTCGAGCCGCGGCGTGCGCAACCGGAGGCGGAAGAGGGGCCAGGCGTCCTCGAGGTCCATCGCACGACCCTATCGGGGCGGATGGCGCGAGCGGCGGGGCGCGCTAGAAGGCGTTCAGGCCCGTGAGCGCACGGCCGATGACCAGCTGGTGCACCTCGTCGGTGCCCTCGTAGGTGCGCACCGACTCCAGGTTCGCGGCGTGCCGCATCACGGGGAACTCGTTCGTGATGCCGTCGCCGGCCAGGATGGCGCGGGCCTCGTGCGCGATCGTCAGCGCTTCGCGGACCGAGTTGAGCTTGCCGACGGAGATCTGCGCGGGCGTGAGTGCCCCGCGCTCCTTCAGCCGGCCGAGGTGCAGCGCGAGCAGCACGCCCTTCTCGACCTCGACGAGCATGTCGGCGAGCTTGGCCTGGATGAGCTGGTTCGCGCCGATGGGCCGGCCGAACACCTCGCGCGTGATCGAGCGGCCGAGCGCCGCCTCGAGGCACGAGCGCGCCGCGCCCATCGCGCCCCACACGATGCCGTACCGCGCCTCGTTGAGGCAGCCGAACGGCCCGGAGAGTCCGCGCGCGCCGGGCAGGACGGCGTCGGCGGGAACACGCACGTCCTCGAACGTCACGTCGCACTGCACCGACGCGCGCATCGAGAGCTTGCCGTCGATGGGCGTCGCGGTGAAGCCCGGGGTCGACGTCGGCACGAGGAACCCGCGCACGACGCCGGCGTCCTCCGCCGAATCATCCGCGACCCTCGCCCACACGACCGCGACGTCGGCGAGCGACGCGAGCCCGATCCACCGCTTCGCGCCGTCGATGACCCACTCGTCGCCGTCGCGGCGTGCGACCGTGGTCATCGCGGCGGGGTCGCTGCCGCCCTGCGGCTCGGTGAGCGCGAAGCATCCGATCAGCTCGCCCGTGGCCATGCCCGGCAGCCACCGCTGCTTCTGCTCCTCCGAGCCGTACTTGTGGATGGCGCTCATCGCGAGCGAACCCTGCACCGACACGAACGTGCGCCAGCCCGAGTCGGCCGCCTCGAGCTCGAGGCACATGAGCCCGTACGAGACGGCGCCCGCCCCGGCGCATCCGTAGCCCGTCAGGTGCATGCCGAGGAACCCGAGCTCGCCGGCCTCGCGCACGAGTTCGCGGCGGAAGTGCTTGTCCTCGAAGTCCTGCTCGATGACCGGCGCGATGCGCTCCTGCGCGAAGCGGCGGGCGCGGTCGCGCCACTCGCGCTCCTCGTCGGTGAGCAGCGCGTCGAGGTCGAAGACGGCGTCGATGCGCGGCGCGATCACGGTCTCGGTCTCGGTCTCGGTCTCGGTCGTGGTCATGGGGCGGTCCTTTCGGTGGTGCAGCGGAGCGACGGTGCGCGCGGGAACGGTCAGGGTCGCGGCAGCCAGTCGGCGCCGTCGTGCTCGCCCAGGTCGGGCGGCGGGGTCAGGTGGGCGGGCGGCGAACCGGCGAGGCCGATCGGGTTCGCGACCGAGCGGTGCGCATGCCCGAGGCCGCCGGCGGGCGGGGTCTCGGCGACCGGGCCGAGCCCGAGCCCTTCGGCGAACGCGATCGCCTCGGCGACGTCGTTGACGAGCCCCGCGGGCACGCCGGCGGCGACGAGCCCATCGACCCAGTGCCCGGCGGATGCCGCGGCGAGCGCCTGCTCCAGCTCGCCGCGCAGCTCGTCGCGGTGCGCGACGCGGTCGGTGTTGGACGCGTACCGCACGTCGTCGGCGAGCGCGGGCACCCCCAGCACGGACGCGAGCGCGCGGAACTGCTTGTCGTTGCCGACGGCGATCACGAGTTCGCGGTCGGCGGCGCGGAACACCGCGTACGGCGCGATGCTGGGGTGCTGGTTGCCGAGCCGTCGCGGCGCGACGCCGGTCGCGAGCGTCGAGGAGGCCTGGTTGGTGAGCGCCGAGAGCAGGCTCTGCAGCAGCGTCACCTCGACGAGCTGGCCCGCACCGGTTCGGTCGCGCTCGCGCAGCGCGAGCAGGATCCCGGCGAGGGCGTTCTGTCCCGTGAGCACGTCGACGAGCGCGACGCCCACCTTGGTCGGGTCGCCGTCGGGCTCGCCCGTGATGCTCATGAGCCCGCCGACCGCCTGCACGAGCAGGTCGTACCCGGCGAGCGCCGCGCCCTCCCCCGTGCCGAAGCCGGTGATCGAGCAGTAGACGACGCCGGGGTTCCCCGCGCGCACGCGTTCGTAGTCGAGTCCGAAGCGCGCCATGACGCCCGGCCGGAAGTTCTCGACGACCACGTCGGCGGATGCCGCGAGCCGGCGCGCCTCGGCGAGCCCCGCGGCATCCGCGAGGTCGAGCACGACCGACCGCTTGTTGCGGTTCACCCCGCCGAAGTAGGTGGAGCGACCG
>DASTQT010000070.1:0-10762 GCA_035761605.1 Agromyces sp.
GCCGCATGCTTGCCGCGCGCGGCGAGGATGCGCTAGACACGGAAGCGGACCGCGGGGTCCGGACTGTTCGTCATTCGGGGGAACCGAGCAGGGGGTCGAGCGATGTCGACGACGGCCGATCAGCAGCAGACGGCGTCGAAGCTGAGTCTTCCGGCGCTGACCGGCATGGTGGTCGGCTCGATGGTCGGCGCCGGGGTGTTCCAGCTTCCGGCCCGCTTCGCCGGTGAGACGGGTGTGTACGGCGCGATCATCGCCTGGTCGATCGCAGGACTCGGGATGCTGACACTGGCCCTCGTCTTCCAGACGCTGGCGGTCCGCAAGCCCGAGCTCGACAACGGCGTGTACGTGTACGCCAGAGAGGGCTTCGGGCTCTATCCGGGGTTCCTCTCCGCGGTCGGCTTCTGGGCTTCGGCCTGTGCGGGGAACGCCTTCTACTGGGTGCTCATCATGACCACCCTCTCGCAGCTCTTCCCCGACCTCGAGCCCGTGCTCGGGCAGGGCGACACGTGGCCGGCGTTCATCCTCTCCGTGGCGGCCGTCTGGGGATTCTTCCTCCTGATCCGCCGCGGTGTCAGGGAGGCCGCGGGGATCAACTTCATCGTGACCGTGGCGAAGCTCGTCCCGCTGGCGCTCTTCCTGGTCCTCGTGGTCTTCTTCCTCGACTGGGACGTCTTCGTCGGCAACCTGGGCGGCGGGTCCGAGGTGCCGGGCGGCGAGTCGCTGTTCCTCCAGGTCCAGGGCACGATGCTCATCACGGTGTTCGTCTTCCTCGGCATCGAGGGGGCGAGCGTCTACTCGCGGCATGCGCGGAAGCGCGAGGACGTCGGCAAGGCCACAGTGCTCGGGTTCCTCTCGGTGCTCGCGCTGTTCGCCTCGATCTCGATCCTGTCGTACGGCATCCTCCCCAAGGAGGAGATCGCCGCCCTGCCGCAGCCGTCGGTCGGCGGCGTGCTCGAGGCCGCGGTCGGCCCGTGGGGCGGTGCCTTCATCCGCGTCGGCCTCATCATCTCCGTGCTCGGCGCCTACCTCGCGTGGCAGCTCCTCGCCGCCGACGTCGTGTTCGCCGCCGCACGCGACAACGACCTTCCCCGTCACTTCGCTCGGCTCAACGCACGGGATGTGCCCGAGCAGGCGGTGCTCTGGACGTCGATCCTCGTGACCGTCATCCTCTTCGCCGTGCAGTTCGTGCGGGACGCGCTCGACTTCACGCTCGACCTCACGGCGGCGCTCTCGCTCGCTCCGTACGCGCTCGCGAGCGCCTACGCGGTCAAGATCGCGATTCAGCGCGACGGGTATGCCGGCACGGAGCCGAGGCGTCGCAACCGGGAGCTGGTCATCGCGACGATCTCGTCGCTGTACACGCTCTTCCTGATGTGGGCGGCCGGGTACGTCTTCCTGTTCCTCGCCTGCATCCTGCTCGCACCGGCGACCTTCCTCTACGTGGTCGCGCGTCGGCAGCAGAACGCGAAGGTCTTCACGGTGCCCGGGCTCGTGACCTTCATCGTGGTCCTGGCCTTCGCCGTGGTCGGCATCGTCCTGCTCGCCACCGGCATCGTGCAGATCTGACCAGCGTCGACCGCGCACGGTGCGCGGCAGAAGGGAGCATCCCATGGGGGACATCGCGTACGGAGTCCACTCCGAGGTCGGGAGGCTGAACACGGTGCTCGTCTGCCGGCCGGGCCTCAGCCACGAGCGCCTCACACCGAGCAACAGCGACGCCCTGCTGTTCGACGACGTCCTGTGGGTGCAGAACGCGCAACGCGACCATGCCGACTTCGTCCGGAAGCTGCAGGATCGCGGCGTCGACGTCGTCGAGCTCCACGACCTCCTCGCCGAGGCCCTCGCCGAGCCCGGGGCGCGGGAATGGGTGCTCGACCGCAAGATCACGGCGAACGAGGTCGGCAGCGGGCTCGTCGCCGACACGCGCGCCTTCCTCGACACGCTGGATCACGCGGCACTCACCGAGCACCTCATCGGCGGACTCTCGACGCGCGACCTGCCGGCCGAGTTCCGCTCCAGCCAGCTGGCGCTGGTCCGCGAATCGGCGGGGGTCACCGAATACCTCATGCCGCCCCTGCCCAACACGATCTACACGCGCGACACGACGTGCTGGATCTACGGCGGGCTCACGCTGAACCCGTTGTACTGGCCCGCGCGCCACGACGAGACCCTCCTCATGAAGGCGATCTACGAGTTCCACCCGGACTACACGGGCAACACGATCTGGTGGGGCGATCCCGAGCTCGACTGGGGGCAGGCGACGCTGGAGGGCGGCGACGTCATGCCGGTCGGCAACCGCGTCGTGCTCATCGGGATGAGCGAGCGCACCTCCCGCCACGCCATCACCCAGCTCGCCGAGCGGCTCTTCGAGGCCGGCGCCGCGGATCGCGTGGTGGTCGCGGGCATGCCGAAGCTGCGCGCCGCCATGCACCTCGACACCGTCTTCACCTTCGCCGACCGGGATCTCGTCACCTACTACCCGGACATCGTCGACGGCATCCACACGTTCTCCCTCCGGCCCTCGGATGCCGGGGGCGTGGAGGTCACCGAGGAGCGGGCCCCGTTCATCGACGTGGTCGCCGAGTCGCTCGGACTCCCGCGGCTCCGCGCGGTCGAGCCCGGCGGCGGATGGTACGCGGGGGAGCGCCAGCAGTGGGACAGCGGCAACAACGCGGTGGCCGTCGAGCCGGGCGTCGTCTTCACGTACGACCGGAACACGTACACCAACGAACTGCTCCGCAACGCCGGCGTCGAGGTGATCGAGATCGTCGGCGCCGAGCTCGGCCGCGGGCGCGGCGGCGGCCACTGCATGACGTGCCCGATCTCGCGGGACCCGGTGGACTACTAGCGACCGGGTCGCCGGCTCGGGTGCGACCCCGATTGCGGCGCAGCACCCCGGCATAGCCGGTTCCGTGCCCACGGCGTAGCCTTGCGCCGTGAGCACGCTCCCGATCAGCGAGCATGCACTGCTGTCGGACCGGCACTCCGCCGCGGTCGTGACCAGCGACGGATGCGTGGCGTGGCTGTGCGTTCCCCGGTTCGACAGCGACGCGGTCTTCGCGTCGCTCCTCGACGACGAGGGCGGGCACTGGTGGATCCGTCCCGTCGGCGCGGAGGACGGGGCCGGCGCGGGCGCAGCCGATGACGCCGCCCGCGTCGAGGTCGAGCGGGAGTACGTCGAGGACACGATGGTGCTCCGCAGCACCTACCGCACCGCGGCGGGCGCGTTCGAGCTCACCGAGGCGATGCAGCTGCGTCGCACGCCCGACCCGCATCGGCTCGGCGAGGGGGCCCCGCACGTCGTGCTGCGCACCGTCCGCTGCCTCGACGGCCGCGCCGAGCTCGTGATCGACTTCCGGCCGCGACCCGAGTACGGCCTGGTCGTGCCCGACTTCGACGACGTGCCCGGCGGCATCGTGGTCTCGGCCGGCTTCGGCCGGCTCGTGCTCTCGACCACCGTGCCCGTCGCCGTGACCCCGGAACGCGACGCCGTGACGGCGTCCTTCACGCTCACCGAGGGCGAGTCGGCGAGGTTCGCGCTGTCCTACGCGCCGCTGGACCGCGACATCCCGCCGACCCTCGACGGCGAGGCGATCGAGGCGGCGATCTCGGACACGATCGCCGCGTGGCGCACCTGGTCGGACCGGCACCGCAGCTACCGGGGTCCGTGGCGCGACCTCGTCCAGCATTCCGGGCGCGTGCTGAAGGCCTTGAGCTACCAGCCGACGGGCGCCATCGTGGCCGCGGCGACCACCTCCCTGCCCGAGGTCGTCGGCGGGGAGCGCAACTGGGACTACCGGTACGCCTGGGTGCGCGACGCGAGCTTCACCATGCAGGCGCTGTGGGTCGCCGCGTGTCCCGACGAGGCGCACGACTTCTTCGAGTTCATGACCGCGGCCGGCGGCCGCTCATCACCCGAACGGCACCTGCAGATCATGTACGGCGTCGGCGGCGAGCGCGATCTCACCGAGCGCAGCCTCCCGCACCTGACCGGATGGCGCGGCAGCGCGCCCGTGCGCGTGGGCAACGGGGCGTGGGACCAGCCGCAGCTCGACGTGTACGGCGAGCTGCTCGACGCCGCCTCCCTGCTGCGGAGAAAGCTCGCCCGGCCCAGCCCATTGACGCGCGCGTTCCTCGCGGGCCTCGCCGACGCCGCGGCTGCGCAGTGGAGCATGCCCGACAACGGCATCTGGGAGATCCGCGGGGAGCCGCGGCACTTCCTCTTCTCGAAGCTCATGTGCTGGGTGGCCCTCGACCGCGCGACCCGTCTCGCCGAGACGCTCGAGGCGACGTATCGCGTCGACGAGTGGCGCCGCGTCGCGCACGAGATCCGCGACGCGATCCTCGAGGAGGGCTGGAACGACGAGATCGGCGCGTTCACCCAGTCGTTCGGCTCCGCCGACCTCGACGCCTCCGCGCTGATGCTGCCCATCGTGGGCTTCCTGCCGGCGGACGACCCGCGGATCCGATCCACGGTCGCCGCGATCACGGCCGGCCTCGTCGACGGTCGCGGGCTGGTCGCCCGCTACCGCCGCGGCCCCGACGTCGACGGGCTCGCCGGTCATGAGGGCAGCTTCCTGCTCTGCACGTTCTGGCTGGCCCAGGTGCTCGCGCACGACGATCGCCTCGACGAGGCCCGCGAACTGTTCGAGCGCGCGATCGGGTACGTCAACGACGTCGGGCTGATGGCCGAGGAGGTCGACCCGGCCACGGGGGAGCTGCTCGGGAACTTCCCTCAGGCATTCAGCCACATCGGGCTCGTCAACGCGGCGTGGGCGATCCAGCTCGCCGAGGAGCGCGCCGCGGAAGCCGGCTCAGGCGCGGCCGCGGTTGCGGCGCCGGATGGGCCGTGGCGCCCGCCCGCCCACGAATGAGCGCCCGGCGTCGACGAGGAACCCGTTCCGCAGCGCCTCGCGACCCACGAGCATGCGGAACCCCATCTCGTCGCGATTCGTGAGCGTCACCTCGGCGGTCACCGCGCGGCCGAGCAGCACGAGGTCCATGAGCACGACGAGCCGCTCCTGCGTGTGGCCCGTCGAGCTGCGGATGACGCGGCGATCGTGCACCGGGAGCTCGACCGTCGCGGCGTCGAGGTCGGTGTCCTGCCAGGGGTGGATGCCGAACCGCACCCAGTCCTCGCCGTCGCGCGAGAACTCCTCGAGGTCGAACGCGTGCAGCGCGGATGAGCGTGCCCCGGTGTCGAGCTTGGCCTTGATCCAGTCGACCTCGGCTTGGGGCAGGCGCACCCATTCGCGCCATCCGGCGATGGTGCTTGAATGGGTGGGCTCTGTCATCCGAACCATCTTCGCAGGGACTTCCGCATGAAACTCGCGATCCTGTCGCGCGCCCCCCAGGCCTACTCGACCCAGCGTCTCCGTGCTGCAGCGCAGCAGCGCGGACACGACGTCAAGGTCCTCAACACGCTCCGCTTCGGCATCGACCTGTCCGGCCCCGAACCCGACCTGCAGTACCGCGGCCGACAGCTGTCGGACTACGACGCGGTCCTGCCGCGCATCGGCAACTCCATCACGTACT
The DNA here is from genome assembly GCA_035761605.1 of Agromyces sp. Lineage (GTDB taxonomy): Bacteria > Actinomycetota > Actinomycetes > Actinomycetales > Microbacteriaceae > Agromyces. The sequence continues at coordinate 5,536 of DASTQT010000070.1, forward strand.
TCGGCACCGCCGTCGTGCGGCAGTTCGAGCAGATGGACGTCTACACGCCCAACACCGCGAACGGCATCACGAACGCGCGCGACAAGCTGCGCGCGACGCAGATCCTCTCACGCCACAACATCGGCATGCCCGCGACCACGTTCGTGCGGAACCGCGCCGACCTGCGACCCGCGATCGAACGCGTCGGCGGCGCTCCCGTCGTGATCAAGCTGCTCGAGGGCACCCAGGGCATCGGCGTCATCCTCGCCCCCGAGGTGAAGGTCGCCGAGGCGATCATCGAGACGCTGCACTCGACGAAGCAGAACGTGCTGATCCAGCGGTTCGTCAAGGAGAGCCGCGGGCGCGACATCCGTGCCCTCGTGGTCGGCGACCGCGTCGTCGCGGCGATGCGACGCAGTGCGAGCGGCGACGAGTTCCGCTCGAACGTGCATCGCGGCGGCACCGTGGCGCGCGTCGAGCTGACGCCCGAGTACGAGCAGGCCGCCGTGCGGTCCGCCCAGATCATGGGCCTCAAGGTCGCCGGCGTCGACATGCTCGAGGGCAACGACGGACCCCTCGTGATGGAGGTGAACTCGTCGCCGGGGCTGCAGGGCATCGAGTCGGCGACCAACCTCGATGTCGCGGGCGCCATCATCGACTACATCGCCAACCAGGTCGCGTTCCCCGAGATCGACGTGCGCCAGCGCCTGACCGTCTCGACGGGATACGGGGTCGCCGAGTTGCTCGTGCACGGCGACGCCGACCTCGTCGGCAAGACGCTCGGCGAGTCCGGCCTGTGGGACCGCGACATCACGGTGCTCACGCTGCACCGCGGCACCACGGTCATCCCGAACCCGCGCAAGGGCGTCGTGCTCGAGAGCGAGGACCGCCTGCTCTGCTTCGGCAAGCTCGAGGAGATGCGCTCGATGATCCCCGAGCGCCGACGCCGTCGCCAGAAGGTGCGCAAGCTGCCGAAGGAGCCGATCCCGGTCGCGGTGTCGGTCGACGCCGCGAGCTGACGCGCGCCCGTTCGCACTCGAGTGCCGCTTCTGCGGTGGAATACCGGACGCAAACGCCCTCGATCGCAGAAACGGTACTCGAGCGGCGAGTGGTCAGTCGCGGGAGCGGAGGGCGCGTGCGACCGCGTCCAGCGCGGCATCCGTCGGCACCGACAGTCTCGCGACCGTGTCGGCGTAGGCGGATGCCGCGGCCTGCAGGGCCTGCTCGACCGGGTCGCCGGTTGCGCGCACGAACGTGCCGTTGCGGCCGCGCCCCTCCACGACCCCGTCGGCCTCGAGCTCCTTGTAGGCCTTCGCGACCGTGTTCACCGCGAGCCCGAGCTCGTCGGCGAGGGCGCGCACGGTCGGCAGCCTGGCGCCCGCCGCGAGCCGGCCGTCGCGCACGGCGTCGACCACCTGCATGCGCAGCTGCTCGGAGGGCGGGGTGGCGGAGCCGGCTTCGACGGTGAAGCGCATCGCGGAACCGACCGGCCTCAGTCGCGGTTGCGGTTGACGAGGCGCGAGAGCACGATCGCGCTCCGTGTGTGGTCGACGTTGGGGGCGATGCGCACGCGCTCGAGCGCATCCTCGAGCGAGGTGATGTCGCGGGCCCGCATGTGCACGATCGCGTCGGCGCTGCCGGTCACGGTGCCGGCGTAGACGATCTCGGGCACGCCCTGCAGGATGCGCTGGAGCTCGTCGGGCGCGACCGTGCCGCGGCAGAACAGCTCGACGTACGCCTCGGTGCTCATGCCGTCGACGGCCGGGTCGACCTGGATGGTGAACGCCTTGATGACGCCCTCGGCGACGAGCTTGTCGACCCGGCGTTTGACCGCCGACGCGGACAGCCCGACCTGCGACCCGATGTCGCCGTACCCGGCGCGCGAGTTCTGCCGCAGCAGATCGAGGATGGCGCGGTCGAGGTTGTCCATGCGCCGAGTGTACGACCGTTCGTTGCGTGCCGGTACAGCCGGACGCCGTTTTCCTGCGTGGTGTTGTGCGTTCGTGATCGAAGCGGTCGCCGCTCAGATGCGGAGCGCCGCGTGCCGGGTGCGCAACCCGAGCATGAGCGCCTCCAGTCCGAGCCGGAACGCGCGCTCGGCGCCCGACGCGTCGGCGTGCTCGGGATCGAGCGCGGACCGCAGCGCGACGAGTTCGGCGGGCACCGAGGCCTGCGCGAGCAGGTCGCCGGGTGCGACGATGTCGAGCGCCGAGCCGAGCACGTGCGCCTCGACGGTGCGCATGACGGCCACCGCGTCGCGCATGGGCCAGCCGCCGGCGAGCAGCGACCCGACGACGGTCTCGTACATCTCGAGCGTGGACCGATCGCGGATCGGCGTCGTCGCGAGCAGGGGGATGACGTTCGGGTGCGCGGCGAATGCGGTGAGGTACGACCGCGCCCATGCCTCGAGCGCGGCATCCCACGGCTCGGCCGCGAACGCGGCGACGTCGATGCCCTCGACGATGCGCGCGCGCACGGCCTCGATGAGCTCGGCGCGGCTGCCGACGTGGTTGTACAGCGACGAGACCTGCCGGTCCACGCGCGCGGCGAGCGAGCGCATGGTGAGCGCGCCTCCGCCCTCCTCGTCGACGAGGTCGAGCGCGGCGCTGATGAGCTGTTCGCGTTTCAGCCGGGTCACGAATGTCCTCCGGGGTCTTCCATCGGGCGTGTTCGGAGTGTAACGTGACCGCACGCAAACACGAACAATGTTCGTATACGGATGTCGCGAGGCGGCGTCCGTCGCAGGACCCCGACGAGACGAGGCGCGGTGACGACGACGTACTTCCACGGTGGCACGGTGTGGACCGGCCCGGGCGCTGCGGGCGAGCGCGCGCTGCTGGTGCGCGATGGGCGCGTGGAGGCCGTCGGCGCCGAGGCCGCGGCATCCGCTACGGACGCCACCGACGCCGTCGACGTGGTCGACCTCGACGGCGGGTTCCTCATGCCCTCCTTCGGCGACGGCCACGCCCACCCGATGTTCGGCGGCCTCGAGGCCGAGGGTCCGGACGTCCGCGCGTGCGGCTCGGTCGCCGAGATCGTCGCCGAGGTGCGCCGGTACGCCGAGGCGCATCCCGAGCTCGACTGGATCACGGGCGCCTCGTACGACGGCAGCCTCGCCGAGGCCGGCCTGTTCGACGCGCGGTGGCTCGACGAGGCCGTCGCCGACCGCCCCGTCGTGCTGCGGGCCTGGGACTACCACACGGTGTGGGTCAATTCGAGAGCGCTCGAGCTGGCCGGCATCGACGCGTCGACACCCGACCCCGAACTCGGCGAGATCCCGCGCCGCGACGACGGCACCCCGCTCGGCACCCTCCGCGAATGGGGTGCCGTCGACCTCGTGACCGCGGTCATGCCGCCGCGCTCGCTCGAGACCGGGGTCCGCGCACTCGAGCGCGCCGGCCGGTACTACCTCGAGCGCGGCGTGACATGGGTGCAGGACGCGTGGGTGGAGCCCGCCGACGTCGACGTGTACCTCGCCGCCGCGGCATCCGGTGCGCTGCCGCTGCGGTTCAACCTCGCGTTCTACGCCGACCCGCGCCGGTTCGCCGACCAGCTGTCCGGCATGGTCGCCGCGCGCGAGCGCGTCGCGGCATCCGGCTCGCCGTGGCTCACCGCGCACACGGTGAAGTTCTTCGCCGACGGCGTCATCGAGAACGAGACGGGCGCCCTGCTCGAGCCGTACTGCTCGGGCCTGCACTCGCACGGCATGTCGGTGTGGGGCGCCGAGCGCCTCGCCGAGGCCGTGCGCGCGGCGGATGCCGCGGGCTTCCAGGTGCACGTCCACGCCATCGGCGATGCGGCCGTCCGCCAGGCGCTCGACGCGATCGAGCGCACGATCGACGCGAACGGCCCGCGCGACCGGCGCCCCGTGATCGCGCACGCGCAGCTCGTCGACGACGCCGACCTCGCGCGGTTCGCCGAGCTCGGCGTCATCGCCAACATGCAGCCGCTGTGGGCCCAGCTCGACGCGCTCATGAACGTCCTCACCGTGCCGCGGCTCGGGCAGGACCGCGCCGACACGCAGTACCGCATGCACTCGCTCGCCGAGACGGGCGCGACGCTCGCGTTCGGCTCCGACTGGCCGGTGTCCTCGGGCGACCCGCGCGACGGCCTCGCGATCGCCGCGTCGCGCCGCACCGTCGGCGGCGAGCCCGCGGGCGGATGGACTCCGCACGAGATCGTGCCGATGGAGGCCGCGCTCGGCGCGTACACCTCGGCGGTCGCCCATCAGGCGTTCGCCGACCGCGCCGACGCGCCCTGGGGGCGGATCGTCCCCGGAGCGAGCGCCGACCTCGTCTGGCTGGCACGCGATCCGCGCGCGATCGACCCGCACGACCTGCCGCGGGTCGCCGTGCGCGAGACGTACCTCGCGGGCGCGCCCCGACTCGCGGCGACCGCACCCCATCCGTCCGACACCAGTACCTCCGCAACCCCGAACACCCCTGCCGAACCCGAGCGCAGCGTCGCGCTCCACCCCTGAAAGGACCACCCCCGATGTCCCAGACCTCCGTCGCCGGCACGCCCGGCCACGCGGCACCCGGAGCGGAGCACGCGCACCTGCGGCGCGTGCTCGGCGTGCCCTCGCTCGTGCTGTTCGGGCTCGTCTACATGGTGCCGCTCACCGTGTTCACGACGTACGGCATCGTCACCGAGCTCACGGGCGGCCGCGTGCCGCTCGCGTATGCGATCACGCTCGTCGCGATGTTCTTCACCGCCCGCTCGTACGCGCGGATGTCGATGGCCTACCCGTACGCGGGCTCCGCCTACGTGTACGCGCAGCGCAGCTTCGGCCCGGGTGTCGGCTTCCTCGCCGGCTGGTCGCTCATGCTCGACTACCTGTTCCTTCCGATGATCAACTACCTCGTCATCGGCATCTACCTGAACGCCGCGTTCCCGGCCGTTCCGCAGTGGGTCTTCATCGTGGTCACGATCGCGCTCGTGACGGTGCTCAACGTCGTCGGCATCCTGTCGGTGGCGCGCGCGAACTTCGTCATCATCGCCGTGCAGGCGCTCTTCATCGTCGCGTTCGTCGCGCTGAGCCTCGTGTCGATCGGCGGCACCGGCGAGGTCGACCTGCTCGCGCCGTTCACGGGCGACGGCTCGGTCGAGGGGCCTGGTGTGCTGTTCGCGGGCGCCGCGGTGCTGTGCCTCTCGTTCCTGGGCTTCGACGCGGTCTCGACGCTCTCCGAGGAGGCCAAGGACCCGACCCGCTCGGTGCCGCGCGCGATCATGATCACCACCGTCGCGG
>DASTQT010000071.1:0-9532 GCA_035761605.1 Agromyces sp.
ACGTCGCGGTAGGGCGTGAGCATCGCGGCCGTCTGGTTCTCGGCGACGCCGTCGACCATGATCTTCGTGGTGCCGAGCGTGAACCGCCCGTGGTCGAGTGCGGCGAACTCCGCCCGCCGCGCGGCCATCTCGCCGACCTGCTCCAGACCGCCCGAGCGCTCCCACCACTGGGCGCCGACCACATGGGCGCGCAGGGTGACCTCGGCCAGCGCGCGGCGGTAGACGGATGCCACGTCCTGCACGCCGCCGAGCCCGGATCCGACCCACGCGTCCTGCCCTCCGGTGATGCCGAGCGCGAGGAGCTCCTCCTGTGCACGGAGCAGGCCGGCGTAGGCCAGGTCGGCGCCGATCGGCGGCCGCACGTGGTCGAAGAGGTCGCCGGCCCCCTCGTGGAACGTGCCGGCGGGCGTGCCGTCGGACTCGCGTTCGACGCGCCCGTCGGCCGGGTCGGGCGTGGACGCGTCGATCCCGGCCGCCGTGATCGCCGCGGTGTTCGCCCACGTGGAGTGGTGGTCGCGGCTCATGAGCACGACCGGACGGTCGGGCACGACCGCATCGAGTAGGGCGCGTACTGGCGCACCCCCCGGGAAGTGGTCCATCGACCAACCGCCGCCCTGGATCCAGGCCTCGTCGGGGTTCGCGTCGGCGTAGGCCTTCACCCGGGCGACGGCGTCCGCGGCATCCGTCGCCTCGGCCAGGTTGCACATGAGCAGCTCGACGCCCGCGCTCACCGGGTGCACGTGCGCGTCCTGGAATCCGGGGCTGAGCAGCGCTCCCCCGAGGTCGACCACGCGGGTGCGCTCGTCGATGAGGGCGGATGCCTCGGGCTCGGGCAGCACCGCCAGGATGCGGTCGCCGGACACGGCCACGGCGTGGCCGCGGAGGGGCTCGCCGGTTCCGGTGAACACGGATCCGCCGGTGAACAGTACGTCAGCTGCAGGCAACGGGCGCCCCTCGCTTCCTCGTCGAACGATCGGGATCCGGCGAGCGTAGCCGCGACGCAACACCGATGTCAACGCTGTTGACATCGGCGTTGTCCAATTCGTTATGCTGGAGGCCTGCCGTACCCGCGCGCGTGCTCGCAGCGGGCGTGGCAGCATGAGGGTCCGACGACGATGGGGAGCGCGATGACGACGACGGCGAGTTCCGGACGCCGGCGTGCGTCAGGCGGCACCTCGGCGGGCAGGCCGCGGCTCGACCGCGACACGATCATCGCCGCAGGCCTCGAGCTCGCGGCCGCACCCGGCTCCACGTCGATCTCGGTCCGTGAACTGGGTGCACGGCTCGGAACCGATCCGACCGCGATCTACCGCCACTTCCGCAGCAAGGAGCACCTCATGGAGGCACTCCTCGACGAGTTGATCGGCCGCAGCGTCGCGGCCGTGACCGCGGATCCGGCTGACTGGCGCGAGCGCCTGCGTCAACTGGCCGCGTCCACGCTCGACCTGTTCTCCGGCCATCCCGCCGTCGGGGTCGAGGCGATCGTGCTGACCACGCACGGCCCGGGCGAACTCGATGCCGTCGAGCTCATGCTCGACGCGTTCTCGCACGCGGGCCTCCGCGGCGACGACCTCGTGCGCCACTACGCGCTGTTCGCCTCGCACGTCCTCTCGAGCGCCGCGGGCATCGCGCGCGGTCGCGGCGAACGAGGAGGGAGCCCCGGCGAGCCGAGCGCGTGGTTCGAAGGTCCGCTGCTGGCCGATCCCAGGACGCACCCGATCATCGCGTCGGTTGCGACGTCGCTCACCGACCTCCAGGACCGCGACCTCTTCCTCCTCGGGGTGGAGGCGGTCATCCAGTCGGCCGAGCGCGCCGCGGGAGCCGCGGCGTCCGCGAGCTGACCGCGCCCAGGCGGTCGCGCCGGGCCGCGGCGCTCAGTCCGCAGCGCGCTTCTGGTGCGACATGTCGTGGAACGAGTCGAAGTCGAGCGCGACGCCCGGCAGCTCCGTGAGGTCGGGACGGGCGCGCAGGCCGTCGAGCACCACGGCGAGCTGGCGGCGCCAGAACGGCAGGTAGGCACCGCCGTACTGGCCGAGCGACCCCAGCATGTCGACGAGCACGCTCAGGTCGACCGCGGTGACGTCGGGGCGCAGCGACCCTTCGGCCTTCGCGCGCTCGATGATGCCGTCACCGGCTTCCTGGAGCTCGGCGCCCGGACGGTGCCCCGGGTCGAGCTCGGCGACGCGCCGCATGACCGCGGGGAGGTACGGCCGCTCCGTCAGCCACTCGGACAGCCGCTCGAGCCACAGCTCGATGCCCTGCCACCCGGTCTCGGCGCCGAGGATCTCGGGCGCGATGGCGTGGAGGTCGTCGACCGCGTCGTCGTAGAGCTCGCGGATCAATGCGTCCCGAGTCGGGAAGTGCCGGTAGACGGTGCCGGCGCCGACGGCGGCCCGGGTGGCGAGCTCGTCGAGCGGCGCGTCGATTCCGCGCTCGGCGAAGAGGCGCCTCGCCTCGACGAGGAGTCGTTCGTGATTCCGTCGCGCATCGCGGCGCGGCGACGCGGTCGAGCCCACGCGACAAATGTACGCCCGGCGGCACGTCGAGGGTGTGACGAACGGCCTGCGCGTCGCGCGGCGCAGGCGTTGGATGGTTCACCGGGATGGGATAGCATTCGGAGTGGATCCTCCGTTTACCCGAACGGAGACCGGCCTCTCGGGGGAGAGGGGGCGGTGCGGCGGGCGACATCGTGGACTGGGGCGATGGGGGGCGCCCGCCGCGCCCCATTCCGGGCAGCTCCGCGAACTACTCGAGCGTCTCGATCCGCACCTCGACGTCGTCGTCGGGCTCGATGCCTTCAGCGGTACGCACCGACTTCTTGAGGGGCAGCGCGTAACGCTCCCCGCCGGGGAAGATCGAGGTGCGCCAGGTCGTGCGGCCGATCGTGGCCTCGACCCGCACCGATCCGAAGCCGCGCGGCATCCGAGGCCGATCGCGGATGTCGTCGGACTCCTCCTCGGGCACGTCGACGAAGTACCACGAGTCGGTCGCGCGCTCCTCCCACCGGTAGACGCGGCTCGTGAAGCGGTACGTCTCGCCCATGCGGGCGACCATACCGGCGCGCGCCGTCATCCCTCAGCGTGAATCGTCCGGGTTCCCGGACGTCAGGTGCCCGGCGGCCCCTGACGCGCCGCTCGACCCGCTGGCTAGGCTGGCGGCGTGGCACCTGACGAGGACGAGCGCGTCGACGACGGCGTCGAGGCGAACACCCGGCGGATCGAGGCATCCGTCGTCACCGACTTCAGCGACCGGATGAGCTACGGCGGCTACCTCGACCTCGAGACGCTGCTCGCGGCGCAGCGGCCGATCTCGCGGCCCGAGCACCACGACGAGCTGCTGTTCATCATCCAGCACCAGACCACCGAGCTCTGGCTGAAGCTCGTGCTGCACGAGCTCGAGACCGCGTGCGAGCTCATGCGCGCCGACGAGCTCGCGCCCGCCCTGAAGTGCATCGCGCGCGTCAAGCACATCCAGAAGACGCTCACCGAGCAATGGTCGGTGCTCGCGACCCTGACGCCCACCGAGTACGCGCAGTTCCGGGGCGTCCTCGGCAACGCGAGCGGCTTCCAGTCGTACCAGTACCGCGCGGTCGAGTTCGTGCTCGGCAACAAGAACGCGAAGATGCTCCAGGTCTTCGACGCCGACGCCACCGCTGCGGCGATCGTACGGCGCGCGCTCGAGTCGCCGAGCCTCTACGACGAGTTCCTGCGGCTGCTCGCGCGCGCCGGCTACGAGATCCCCGCCGACGTGCTCGAGCGCGACGTGACCCGGGCGTGGACCTACCGCCCCGAGCTCGTCGAGGTGTTCGCGCGCATCTACGCCGACCCCGAGCACAACTGGGCCGCCTACGAGACCTGCGAGGAGCTCGTCGACCTCGAGGACAACTTCCAGCTCTGGCGCTTCCGGCACCTCAAGACCGTCGAACGCATCATCGGCTCGAAGACCGGCACGGGCGGGTCGAGCGGCGCGCCGTTCCTGCGACGGGCGCTCGAGCTGACGTTCTTCCCCGAGCTCTACGCCGTGCGAACCGAGATCCCGGGGTGAGCGACATGACGGATGACACGACTCCGAGCCTGGGCCCGCTCGCCCGCCGGGTGCGCAGGTCGCTGAACGGCGACCACCCCGGCGAGACGGGCACGATGCTCCCGCCCCTCGTCGATCACCACGTGCACCTGCAGCTGGCGCGAGCCGATGACGCCGTCGCACGAGGCATCGCCGCGGTCGTGGACCTCGGCGCCGATCCGGGTGCGATCGCGACGATCGCCCGCACCGAGGGCCTCCCCCACGTCCGCTACGCCGGCGCGTTCCTGACCGCGTCGGGCGGGTACCCGTCCGACCGGCCATGGCGGCCCGACGGCAGCGTGCGGGAGCTGGCATCCGTCGACGGCGACGCGGTCGCCGCCGAGCGCGCCCGCGAGCGCTCGCACCACGCGCTCGCCGGACCCGTCGAGGCGGCCGTCGACGAGCAGCGCTCGTTCGGGGCATCCGTCGTCAAGGTCGCGCTCAACTCCGCCGCCGGGCCGGTCTTCGACCGGGCGACGCTCGACGCGATCGTGGCGGCCGCGCGCGAGCGCGGGCTGCCGGTCGCGGCGCACGCCGAGGGCGACGGGATGGCGGAGCTCGCGATCGACGCGGGCGTCGACGTGCTCGTGCACGCGCCCTTCACCGAGCGGCTGCCCGACGAGCTCGTGGCCCGCGCGGCCTCCACCGGGCAGGCGTGGATCTCGACCCTCGCGATCCACGTGCGCGACGACGCGAGCACCGCGGAGACCGCGATCGACAACGTCCGACGCTTCCACGCCGGGGGCGGCCGCGTGCTCTACGGCACCGACTTCGGCAACGGCGACCTCGCGCCGGGGGTGAACCCCGACGAGATCGCCGCGCTCGTGCGGGCGGGGCTCGCGGCATCCGACGTCATCGCGGCCCTCGCCGACCCGTGGCCCGAGCCGACGGCCGACTGGACCGACGCGGGCGTCGCGACCTTCGTGCCCGGACCGGCGCCCGACGCCGATCGGCTCGCGGACCCCGACGCGGTGGCCGCCTGGCTCGGCACCGCGCGTATCCTGCCCACCGAGGAACTGGAGCCCCGCTGACCATGGACCCCCAGCTCGCCTACGCCCGCCGCATGGACCGTGCGGACGGGCTCGCGCACTACCGCAAGCGCTTCGTCGGCGCCGGGACCGACCTGGTCTACTTCGACGGCAACTCGCTCGGCCGCCCGCCGGCCGCCGCGATCGAGCGCGTCGAGCGGTTCATGCGCGAGGAATGGGGCGGGCGCCTCATCCGAGGCTGGGACGAATCGTGGCTGCAGCTGCCGTACGAGATCGGCGACCAGATCGGGCGCGCGGTCATCGAGGCCAAGGCCGGCCAGACCGTCATCGGCGACTCGACGACCGTCCTCATCTACAAGCTCGCCCGCGCCGCGGTCGACGCGCAACTCGCACGAGACCCGCAGCGCCGAGAGATCGTCGTCGACCGCGACAACTTCCCCACCGACCGGTACGTGCTCGAGGGCATCGCGCACGAGACCGGATGTCACCTCCGCTGGATCGACGTCGACCTCACGCGCGGCGTGAGCTCGGAGCAGCTCGCCGCGGCCGTCGGCCCGACGACCGCCCTCGTCGTGCTCAACCACGTCTCGTACCGTTCCGCGTACATCGCGGACGCCAAGGAGCTCACGCGCATCGCGCACGACGCCGGCGCGCTCGTGCTGTGGGACCTCTGCCACTCGGCGGGCTCGGTGCCCGTGCACGCCGACCGGTGGGAGTTCGACCTTGCCGTCGGGTGCACGTACAAGTACCTGAACGGCGGCCCCGGGTCCCCCGCGTTCGCGTACGTGCGCGACGACCTCCACGCGGTGCTGCGCCAGCCGATCCAGGGCTGGTTCGGCACGGCCGACCTGTTCGCGATGGGCCCGGAGTACGTGCCCGCGCGCAGCATCCGCCGCTTCGTGAGCGGCACCTCGCCGATCTCGGCGATGATCGCCATGCAGGAGACCCTCGCGATGATCGAGGAGGCCGGCATGGAGTCCGTCCGGGCCAAGTCGATCGGGCTCACCTCGTTCGCGATCGACCTCGCCGACGAGTGGCTCGGGCCGCTCGGCGTGACGCTCGGCACGCCCCGTGATCCCGAGGAGCGCGGCGGCCACGTGATCCTCCAGCACGACGCCATGCGCGAGGTCACCGCTCGGCTCTGGCAGCGCGACGTGATCCCCGACTACCGCGACGTCGGAGGCCTCCGCGTCGGCCTCGCGCCGCTCTCGACCAGCTTCGAGGAGGTCTACCGCGGGCTGGACGCGACGCGCGTGGTGCTGCGCGAGGTGCTCGCCGAACGGGCGGGGCTCGCCTGACCCCCGCTCCGGGGTTCCCGGCCGTCGTCGCTAGGCGGCTCGCAGCTGCATGTCAACGCCTCGACGCGGACTCGGCGACGGGGTGAGACTGCCAGTGGCGTGATCCCCTCGCGTCCGAGGGCGCGCCGCGATCGAAGGAGCGACGAGCATGACCGACGAGAGCACGACGAACAGCAAGCCGATCACGACCGACGCGACGAACGACGCCAAGACGACAGCGGGCGGCGTGGACGCCGCGGCATCCGGCGCCTCGACCACCATGCCGCCCACGCCGCCGATCGGCTCGGACGCCGTCGGCTCCGGCGAGGCGACGGCGGCCGCGGGCGCGGGCCCGGCCGGCCCGGGCGAGGAGCACGACACCAGCGGCCGCGAACCGGTCGACTCGGTCGGGGCCACTTCGGGCTCGCCCGTGACGAAGATCGCCGACGCCGCGACCGATGCCGCGAAGCAGGCCGGCGCGAAGCTGAAGGATGCCGCGCAGAGCGCCGACCTCGACGAGCTCGCCGACCAGGCGAAGCGCGTCACGGGCGAATGGACCGAGCGGATCAGGCAGGAATACCGGCGCCGTCCGGGCGTCGTGATCGGCGCCGCGGTCGGCGCGGTGGTGCTCCTCGGCGTGATCGCGCGCGGGCTCGGTCGCCGACGCTGAGCCCGGCGCCGGGGGCTGCCGCCACGTGACCCGACGCGCGTAGCATTGGCGGCATCACGCGATGCCCGACGGAAGGACGTTCCATGACGGATGCGACGAACCAGCCGAGCGCGGCGGGCGACGAGCTCGACGATCGGGTCGAGCAGGCCATCGGCGAGGCCAAGGCCGCGGCCGACCGGGCCTCGAAGGAGACCGAGGACACGCTCGATGCGATGAAGGCCGCCGCGGCCGATGCCGCGGAGAAGGGCGCCGCGGCGATCTCGGATGCGGCGAGCCAGGCGAAGGCCGTCACCGAGGACGCCCTCGACGACGCCGAGGACCTCATCGAGGATGCGGCCGAGTGGGTCGAGGAGAAGTACCGCGAGAACCCGACGCTGGTGATCGTGCTCGCCGCCGCGGCGGGCGTGGCGCTGCTCGTCGGTGTCGGCGCGATCATCCGGGCGGTCTTCCGCCGGTAGTCTCGCGCTCGTGACGGACGCTGCCACGACGAGATCCGCCGGCCTCCGGCCCTGGTCCATCGTGATCGGGCTCGGTTTGGTGAGCCTCTTCATCGACATGGTCTCCGACGGCGCGATCTCGGTCGGCGGCGCGCTGCTGGAGCAGCTCGGCGCGTCGGCGGCGCTCGTCGGCGTCGTGACGGGTGCGGCCACGGCGATCGCGCTCGTCCTGCGGCTCGTGACCGGGCCGTGGGCGGATCGGACCGGCGGCTACTGGGGGTTCGCGATCGCCGGGTACGCGATGAGCGCCGTGAGCGTGCCGCTGCTCGCACTCACGCCGGTGCTCGGCACCGCGTCGCTCGCGGCCGCGAGCACGCTCATCCTGGTCGAGCGCACGGGCAAGGCCGTGCGCGGCCCCGCGAAGACGGTGCTGCTCGCGGATGCCGCCGGCGTGGTCGGGCGCGGCAAGGGCTTCGGCGTGCACAAGCTCCTCGACCAGATCGGTGCGTTCGCCGGGCCGCTCCTCGTCGCGGCCATCGCCGCGCTCACGGGCGAACTGTGGCCGGCCTTCCTCGCGCTCGCCGTGCCCGCCGCGATCGCGATGGTGCTGCTCGCGTGGCTGCGGTCGCGCGTGCCCGACACGAGGGTGTACCGCGAGCCCGTGGAGCCCCCGCGCGCCGAGCCCGCGGTGGCGGCCGACGGCGGGAGCGGCCCCGCGCCATCCGCCCGTCGTTCGATGCTCGCGCGCCTCGCCGGACTCGCCGCGATCCCCCCGCACGTGCGGACCACGTTCCTGCTGTTCGCGACGTTCGCCGCGCTCACCACGTTCGGCCTGCTGAGCTTCGGCGTCATGTCGTTCCACCTCGTCGCCGCCGACCTCGTGCCGGTCGCGGGCGTGCCGCTCGTGTACGCCGCGGGCATGGCGGCCGCTGCGGTCTCGGCGCTCGCGACCGGGTGGGCGTACGACCGCCTGGGCTCGGCGATCCTGCTGGCGGTGCCGCTGCTCACGGCGTTCGTGCCCGGCTTCACCCTCGCGGGCTCGCTCGGGCTCGTCGTCGTCGGCGTCGTCGTGTGGGGGCTCGCAACCGGCGTGCAGGACTCGACGGTGAAGGCGCTCGTCGCCGACCTCGTGCCGGCCGAGCAGCGCGGTTCGGCCTACGGCTGGTTCGCGGTGCTCCAGGGCGTCGGTGCGCTGGCGGGCGCGACCGTGGCTGGCGCGCTCTACACGAACGTACCGGTGCTCGTCGGGATCGTCGCCATGCTGCAGGTCGCCGCGGCGGTGCTGCTCGTCGCGGTGCTGCGACGGCATCGGGCCGCGCGGATGGCGCAGCCCGCGTAGCCGCCTCCCTCACGCGAGCGCGGCGATGCGCTCGAACTCGTCGGCGAGCGCGCGCGCGAACACGTCGGCCGAGACCGCATCGGCGTCGCAGTGCACGGCGCAGCCGAGCGCTCCGGCGTACGAGAGCGCCGCGACGCCGAGTCGCACGTTCCCCTGGATCGCGGCGAGCGGCCAGGCGCGTTCGAGCGGCGCGCCGGCGAGGGCGAGCGGATGCCGCGGGCCGGGCACGTTCGTCGCGAACATGGCGATGAGTCGCTGGTGGCGCACGGACATCTTGAAGAGGCGGACACCGAACCGGGTCCTCGTGAGCTCGAACGAACCGCGCGAACGGGCGTCGGCCTTGCGCGCGCGCGTGAGTTCGGCGATGCGGCGCAGACGGCGGGCCGGGTCGGGCTCCCCGGTCGGCAGCGGCACGAGCATGACGCCGACGGCGTTGCCGGACCGTCCGCGTTCGGCGAGCGCGACCGGCACGCTCACGGGGATCGCCGGCGGCACGGGCTCGCCGCGGGCGCGCAGGGCCGCCTCCGCGGCGGCGACGGCCGCGGCGAGGAGCGCGTCGTTCACGGTCGCGCCGGCCGACGCGGCACCCTCGGCGACCGGCTCGAGGGGCGCGTCGACGAACGCGACACCGCGGCGCGGCCCGATCGGTCCGAGGAGCACCGTGCGAGGCACCGCCGGGCGGAGGATGGCGACCGTCCGCTCCCACCCGGAGGCGAGGGTGCGCAGCCTCGCGCGCAGGCTCGGGCGGGCCGCCGCCG
>DASTQT010000072.1:0-3894 GCA_035761605.1 Agromyces sp.
CACGGCCCGCGAGCGCGAGGTCATCGGGCTCATCGCCGAGGGCCGGAGCAATCGCGACATCGCCGCGCGGCTGGTGATCAGCGAGCACACCGCCGCGAACCACGTGCGCAACATCCTGACGAAGATCGGCGCGGACAACCGCACGCAGGCGGCGATGTACGCGCGCGAGCGCGGACTGGCGTGAGCCGGATGAAGCGCCTCAGCCGATGGCGGCGGCGAGGAGCCCGCTCGGCATCACGCGGCCGTGCAGCTCGGTGACGACGTCGGCGGGCAGGCCGGCGCGAACCGCGGCCGCACGGATCGCCTCGATCGACGGCGCCTCGTACAGGCAGTAGCTCTTGCGGCGATCGATGGAGAGGAACGAGTACAACCAGCGCACGTCCTCTTCGTCGTTGATGAGGTTGATGTCGGGCGCAGCCTCCACCGGGACGACGACCTCTTCGGCGTAGTTGCGTTCGATGATGAAGTACGGCATCAGTGGCCCCCCTTTGATGCGTTCACGTGACAGGGTACTCCGGTCTGCGGATCGCGCCGAGGACGCCGCTTCGCCGCTACTCTGGCCCGATGACGCCGGCGCCGCTCGCCCCGCTCGCCCGCGGCCCGGTCGTCGCGGCGATGCTCGCCCTCGGCGCGCTGCTCGTCGCGACGAGCAACGCGTACGGCTACCACCGCGACGAGCTGTACTTCCGCATGCTCGACCCCGCGTGGGGGTACGTCGACCAACCGCCGCTCACGCCGCTCATCGCGCGGGCGCTCGCGTCGATCATCGACGAGCCGTGGTTCCTGCGACTGCCCGCCATCCTCGCGGCCGTCGCCGCGGTGCTCGTGGCCGCGCTCATCGCGCGCGAGGTCGGCGGGGCGCGTCGCGCGCAGGCGCTGGCGGCAGGGACCGCGGCCGCGGCCGCGTTCCCGATGATCTTCGGGCACGTGCTGCTCACCGCATCGCTCGACCTCGTGGCGTGGCCGCTCGTGTGCCTGTTCGCGATCCGCGCACTGCTGCGGGCCGACGGCCGTTGGTGGCTCGCGGTCGGACTCGTGGCGGGGATCGCGAGCTCGAACAAGCTGCTCATCGCGGTGCTGCTCGCGGGGCTCGGCGTGGGGCTGCTCGCGTTCGGCCCGTGGCGCGCGTTCCGGTCGCCCTGGCTGTGGGGCGGCGTCCTGATCGCCCTCGTGCTCGCACTGCCGGGCGTCGTGTACCAGGCGACGCACGGCTGGCCGCAGCTCGCGATGGGCGCCGCCCTCGCCGAGAACAACGGCGCCGAGGTGCGCTGGCTGATGTGGCCGATGCTGCTCCTGCTCGTCGGCCCCCTGCTCGTGCCCGTCTGGGTGGCGGGCCTCGTGGGGCTCGTCCGGCGGCGTGCGTGGCGCGACATCCGCCTGCTCATCGGCGCGTTCGTCGTGGTGCTCGTGTTCACGTTCGTCGGCGGCTCGCAGTTCTACTACCCCCTCGGGGTGGTGCAGGTGCTGCTCGCGATCGGCTGCGTGCCCACGGCCGAGTGGATGCGCACTCGCGCCCGGCGCGCGCTGGTGTGGACGGCCGTCGCCGTGAACGGCGCCATCTCGGCCGTCATCGCGCTGCCGCTCGTGCCCGTCGACGTCGTCGGCGGCACTCCCCTGCCGGCGATCAACCAGGTCGCGCGCGACACGGTCGGCTGGCCCGCGTACGTTCAGCAGATCGCGGATGCCGCAGCCACGGCGCCGGGCGCGAACGCCCCGATCATCACCGCCAACTACGGCGAGGCCGGCGCCGTCGACCGCTTCGGCCCGGCGCTCGGCCTCGGCGACGGCGAGGTGCACAGCGGGCACAACGAGCTCTGGTACCGCGGTCACCCGGCGGACGGCGCCGACGCCGCCGTGTTCGTCGGCTACAGCCCCCGCTTCCTCGCGCCGCTGTTCGACTCGTGCGAGGTGGCCGGCACGCTCGACAACGGGCTGGGCGTCGACAACGAGGAGCAGGGTCAGCCGATCACCGTCTGCACCGGAATGCGGATGCCGTGGAGCGAGGCGTGGCCGCGGTTCGCGCATCTCGACTGAGCTCACGCAGCGGTGTGCCTCACACCGCCGTGAGAGAGCCGCACGCGCCATCCGACCCCTCGACCACCCCGCGTCAACCCCCGCGCGGCCACGGCGCCCCGCGCGTAGCGTGCAAGGACGACCGCGACCACCGATCGCGAGAAAGGACGGTTCACATGACTGTCGCACGCGACCTCATGACCCCCGACCCCACCTGCGTGAAGGAGGGCCAGACCCTCGCCGAGGCGGCACGGATGCTGCGCGACCTCGACATCGGCTCGATGCCGATCTGCGGCGACGACAACCGACTCAAGGGCATGCTCACCGACCGCGACATCGTCGTGAAGTGCATCGCCTCCGGCGGCGACCCGAACACCGTGACGGCCGGCGAGCTCGCCGAGGGCAAGCCGGTGACGATCGGTGCGGACGACGACATCCGCGATGCCCTGCGGATGATGCAGGAGCACCAGGTCCGCCGTCTCCCGGTGATCGACGGGCACGACCTCGTCGGCATCATCGCCCAGGCGGATGTCGCGCGCGAGCTCTCGCCGGACCAGACCGCCGAGACGGTCGAGCAGATCTCCGAGCCCTGACCGGCGCTGCACCGAAGCAGAACCCAGCGAGCGGATGGCGCAGCGCGCCTCTTCCCCAGCGACACCGTGACACGAAGGAGCGACCCATGACCGACGCGAGCCAGCCCGGCGGCACCGCACCCGGGCCCGACGACGCCGAGCTCGAGACCCAGGACACGCAGGACGCGCCGGACGCCGGCGCCGAACGATCCCGCGCGGACGTCCCCGGCGCGCCCGGCAACGACGACCCCATGACCGACTCGACCGACGGCGGCCTGGCGGGCGGCGAGCCGGGCGTCGAGGAGTGAGTTGACGCGCGTCCGCTGACGCGGCGGCGCGCAGATGCATGAGATTCCGGGTCATGGGCCGCGTGGGGCGGTCGTGGCCCGGAATCTCATGCATCCGAGCAGGGGTCGGCACCCAGGCTTCACCCGAGTCCCGGGTTCGTGCGGTTCACCGCACGAAGCCGGGACTCGCGACCGCTGGGACGCCCGGCGCTCCGCGCGTCAGGCGGCGGCGAGCGCCTCGAGCGCCGCGCCCAGTTCGGCAGCGACGGCCTCGCTCGACTGCGGGTTCTGGCCCGTGATGAGGTTGCGGTCGCGCACGACGTGCGAGCTCCAGGCCGCGCCATCCTGCACCAGCGCACCGCGCTCCCGCAGCGTGCTCGCCACGAACCACGGCGTGTTGGCGCCGGTGCCGCCGGTGCGCTCCTCCTCGTCGGTGAACACCGTGAGGCGGCGGCCGGCGAACGCGAACGCGCCCGTCGCGTCGACCGCGCTCAGCAGCCCCGCGGGGCCGTGGCAGAAGGGTGCGATGAGGGTGCCCGCGGCATCCGCCTCGGTCAGGATGGCGCCCAGCGCCGCGTCGAACGCGAGGTCGGTCATGGGCCCGTGGCCGCCGGGCAGCACGATCGCGTCGTAGTCGGCGGCGCGGACCGTGTCGAGCGCGACGGGCGCCGCGAGGTCGGCCGCGATCGCGTCGAGGTAGGCGCGGAGGTCGTCGACCTTCGCCTGGTCGCCGACGACGTCGGGCGAGAGCGAGCCGGGGTCGACCGGGGGCACGCGTCCGCCGGGTGTCGCGATGGTGATCGCGTGGCCGGCGCGGGTGAGGTCGCGGTGGGCGACGACGAGTTCCTCGGCCCAGAAGCCGGTGGGGTGGGCGGTGCCGTCGGCGAGGGTGAGGGTGTCGGCCGCGGTGACGACCATGAGGATGTTCGACATGTGGGTCCTTTCGACGCACACGAGTGTGCCGCGCCGGGGCGGTGCGATCCCATCGGCGGAACCGCACCCGGTCATCGGCGAACCGGGGC
>DASTQT010000073.1:0-10950 GCA_035761605.1 Agromyces sp.
GGTCGTGCTGTTCTGCGTCGCGCCGGTCGCGCCCATCATGCAGTTCGGTTACGCCGAGTCGCTCGGATTCCTGTGGCTCGCGGTCGCGCTGCTCCTGCTCGTCGATCGGCGGTACGGATGGCTCGTGCCGGTCGTCATCGCGTGGGCGTTCACGCGTCCCGGCGCCCTCGCGTTCGCGCTCACCCTGGCGCTGCACTGGATCGTTCGCTGGTTCACGCGGGAACGCGACCCGTTCCCCGTTCGCGAGCGCGTGGCCGCGGCATCCGTCGCCGTCCTCGCAGTGGTCGCCGGACTCGCCTGGCCCGCGATCGCCTGGGCGGCCACGGGCGTGCCCACGGCGTACACCGACACCGAGCTCGCCTGGCGCTCCGCGTACATCGGGTACGTGGAGCTCGTGCCGTTCACGCCGTGGTTCCAGGCGGGGGACTGGTGGCTCGACCAGCCGATGGGCACCATCGCGCCGATCGCGCTCATCGTCGGGTTCGCGCTCGTGCTCGTCTCGCCGTGGGTGAAACGCCTGGGCGTCGACATCCGGCTGTGGCTCGGCAGCTACGCGCTCTACCTGCTCGCCGTGTTCTTCCCGCAGTCGAGCACGTTCCGGATCCTCGCGCCGATGTTCCCGCTCGCGGGCGCGCTCGCCGTTCCGCGGTCGCCGTGGTGGCGTGGCGGCCTCGTGCTGGT
Source organism: Agromyces sp. (assembly GCA_035761605.1). Classification (GTDB taxonomy): domain Bacteria; phylum Actinomycetota; class Actinomycetes; order Actinomycetales; family Microbacteriaceae; genus Agromyces. Next base: position 682 of record DASTQT010000073.1, read on the forward strand.
CTCGCTCGCCCTGCAGTTCTGGTGGCTGCTCATCGCGTGGCGGATCGACGGATACGACTGGACCCCGCCGTGAGCCGTCCACAGGGCGGCCGCGTCGCGCCGGTCCGCGGGTCCGATACGGGATAATGGAGATTCAGCCACGAAAGGGGTAACTCAATGGCGGCCATGAAGCCACGCACTGGAGACGGACCTATGGAGGCGGTGAAGGAGGGACGGCTCATCATCGTGCGCGTGCCCCTCGAGGGTGGCGGCCGCCTCGTCGTCTCGGTGAACGACGCTGAGGCCAAGGAGCTCTACGACGTCCTGGGCGGCGTCGTGAACGCGGCCTGAGGTCAGGCGCCCAGCTTCACGACCTGAAGCAGGCCGTCCCCGGCCGGCGAGATGGCGGTGACGACGGCGGTGGAGGCCGCGAGCTCCGAGATGAGCTCGCGGAACGCCGTCGCCGCCTCATCGCGTCGTGCCGGGTCGGCCACCCTCCCCTTCCACAGCGCCCGGGCCACGAGCACGCTCCCGCCGGGCTTGGCCAGCCGCAGCCCGTGCTCCACGTACTCGATGACCGACGGGGCGTCCGCGTCGACGAAGACGACGTCGTAGGACCGCTCGTTCATCCGGGGCAGGACCTCGCCGGCACGCCCCGCGATCAGGCGCACGCGCGCCGGGGCGATGCCCGCCTCGGCGAAGTGCTCGCGCGCGTGCTGCTGGTACTCGGTCTCGGTGTCGATCGAGGTCAGGTGCGCCGAACGCGCCGACTGCAGCATCCACAGCCCGGACACCCCGACACCGGTGCCCACCTCGATGATCGCGCGGGCGTCGCTCGCGGCGGCGATCACCGCCAGCTGCGCGCCGACGGCGGGCGACACGGGGTCGACCCCGAGCTCGAGGGACTGCTGACGGGCCTTCGCGATCGATTCCGACTCGACGACGCATTCGTCGACGTACTTCCAGTTCAAGTCGTGTTCGGACACGTGGCGGCTCCCGGGGATTCTGTCGAGCCCCAAGCCTAGGGGTCCGGTCGCAGGCGTCCGGCACGCCTCGCCGCCGCTATCCTTGACGCATGGGCGGCCTCACCTTCGACAAACTCCTCATCATCGGGGTGATCGCCGTGTTCCTCCTGGGGCCCGAACGGCTCCCTCACTACGCCGCGCAGCTCGGCCGTTTCGTGCGGTCGATGCGCGACATGGCGAACGGCGCGAAGTCGCGCGTGCGGGAGGAGATGGGGCCCGACTTCGAAGACGTCGACTGGCGCAAGCTCGACCCGCGGCAGTACGATCCCCGGCGCATCATCCGCGAGGCCCTGACCGAGGTCGACCCGTTCGCCGAACCGGCCAAGCCGGTCGTCGCGCGGGCGGCGGTCAACGAGAACTCCGCCTACCTGCAGCGCAAGCGCAAGCGCGAGGCCCTCGCGACCGGCGAGGTCGCGCCGTTCGACTCCGAGGCGACCTGACGGGTCTCCGTCACGCGCGGCCCACGGCGCGCAGCACGCGAGCGAGCAGCACCAGCGGTCCGCTGAGGCGCTCGTACTCGCGGCCGGTGTGCGGCAGCGCGACCAGCCGGCGGTTGACCGACACCGTGACCGGGTCGACGAAGCGCAGCAGCCCCTCGCGACCGTTCCGCCGGCCGATGCCGGACTGCTTGAGGCCGCCCATCGGCGCATCGACCGATCCGAAGCTGCCGCGGTAGCCCTCGTTCACGTTGACGCTGCCCGCGTCGATCATCTCGGCGAGCCGCAGTCCGTGCCGGATCGACCCGGTGAGCACCGACGCGTTCAGGCCGTACTCCGACTCGTTCGTCAGGAGGATCGCCTCGGTTTCGCCGTCGACCACGGAGAGGCTTGCGATGGCGCCGAACGTCTCCTCGGCGAGGACCCGCATGTCGGAGGTGACGTCGGTCAGCACGGTCGGCTCGAACGCCCACGGGCCGATGTCCGGCCGGTGGCGTCCGCCGACCAGCACCCTTGCTCCCTTGGCGAGCGCGTCGTCGAGGTGGGCGCGCACGCGATCGAGCTGCTGGGCCGTCGCGAGGGTCCCGTAGTCGGCGTCGTGGTCCAGTCCCGAACCGATCCGCGGGTCCGAGAGCCGCGCGGCGAGCGCAGCCGCGAACGGCTCGGCCACCTTCCGGTGGACGTAGATCCGCTCGGTGGAGACGCACAGCTGGCCCATCGACGAGAAGCACGCGTGCGCGGCATCCGCGGCCGCCTGCTCGACATCGACGTCGTCGAGCACGATGAGGGCGTTCTTGCCGCCGAGTTCGAGCGAGGCGCCGATGAGCCGGCGCCCGGCCTTCTCGGCGATCCGCCGCCCGGTGGGCGTCGAACCCGTGAAGCAGATGTAGTCGACCTCGTCGGTGAGGGCCTCGCCGACCTCGTCGGGCTCGCCGGCCACGACCGACCAGACCGCCTCGGGCAGGCCGGCGTCGATGAACGCGCGGCGCAACGCGAGCACCGACAGGGCGCCCTGGTCGTCGGCCTTCTGCACCACCGCGCAGCCCGCCGCGAGCGCCGGCACGACGTCCATGGCCGCGAGGCTCACGGCGTAGTTCCACGGCGTGATCACGCCGACCACGCCCTTCGGGCGGTACCGTACGCGCGTCGAGAGCACGAGCGGGATGCCGGCCCGGCGCCGTCCGCCGCCGAGCACGCGGCGTGCCATCCGGGCGTTCCAGCGCGCGACCGCCGCGGCCTGGAAGACCTCCTCGAATGCCTGACCGCGGGTCTTGGCGCTCTCGAGCTGCGCGAGGTCGAGCAGCTGCTCGCGCCGGTCCAGCAGGAGGTCGTGCGCTCGGAGCAGCACCCTGCGCCGAGCCGTGAATCCGGCGCGCGCCCACGCGAGCTGCGCGAGCCGCGCGCGCGACACGGCGCCGCGCACGTCGTCGGCGCTCGAGCGGGGCAGGTCGACGAGCGTCTCGCCGGTGGACGGCGTCGGCACGGGGACGGTGCGCCCGCTCGACGCGACGAGGTCGTCGAGGAGCGTGTCGTACGAGGACGGGACCGACGTTCGGGTGGCGGCGTTGGACACGCGGCCAGTCTAGGCGGCGGGCGTCGCGAGCCCGCACCGCTCGGCGTAGTAGCCGTACAGGTCGGACTTCAGCGCGTCGTCGGCCGGCAACTCGAACCGGCCCTCGCGGCCGTCGCCCGTCGCCACGGCGAACGGCAGGATCGTGCCGCGCTTGTCATCGGCGAGCGCGTGCGCGTCGCAGCGGGCCGGCCGCACGGCGAGCTCGATCGTGAAGGCGGCGTCGCCGGCGGCCACGTCGAGGTCGAGGGGCCAGTCGAGGCCGTCCTCGGCGCCGAGCAGCGTGGTCGCCGACACGCCGTCGATGCTCAGCGTGCCGGTGCCGGATGCCGCGGGCTCGACCCGCACGTCGACCCACGCCCGGCGGGCGGGCCCCGTCCCCTCGCTCCGCAGCCGCTCGGGCATCGTGATCGCCGCGACGGCGGCGACGGACTCGGCGAGGCAGTCGGCGTCGGCGATCCGCGCCATCGTGCCGAACGGGTCGTCGGGAGCGAGGGCGCCCGAATGCTCGGCGCCGTCGGCGGTGCGGACGTCGAGGGCGATCTCGATCGCCCCAGGATCCCCGTCGCACACGCTGGGCGTGAGGTCGAGCCTGACGTCGATCGCGTCGTCGGCATCGAGCTCGAACGGATCGTCGCGGCGCATGCCGGGCTCGAGCGCGGGGGAGCGGATCTCGAGCGACGTGACCGTCACGGGTTCGCCGGCGTTCTCGAGGTGCACCACGAGGCGGCCCTGCGGTACGTCGAGCCGGCCCTGCTGCACCGAGACGGCGAGGCCCTCCGGCAGCTCGGGGGCGGCGCTGGGGTCTGCGGCGCGCGGCGCGCACGAGACGAGACCGGCGGCGGCGACGGCGGCGACGAGCGCGATCGCGAGCCGTCGACGCGTCAGGTCGGCTCGCGGCATCCGGCTCACCGCACCGACACGTCGAGGCGGCGACCCGAGAGCGACCGGGGCCGGGCGGCGAGCGCCGCGGCGGCCTGCTCGATCGCCCGCGCGGCGGGATCGTCGGGTTCGGCGAGCACGACGGGCAGCCCGTCGTCGCCGCCGCGGCGGAGGGCGATGCTGAGCGGCACGCTCGCGAGCAGCGGCACGGGGGCATCGGCGCCCGTCGACAGCCGTCGGGCGACCTCCTCGCCGCCGCCCGAGCCGAACAGGTCGACGAGCGACCCGTCGGGCTGGGCGAAGCCGGCCATGTTCTCGATCACGCCGACCACGCGCTGTCCGGTCTGGCGCGCGACGAGGCCCGACCGCTCTGCGACGTCGGCCGCCGCGGGCTGCGGGGTGGTGACGACGACGACTTCGGCGTTCGGCAGCAGCTGGCCGAGCGAGATCGCGACGTCGCCGGTGCCGGGCGGCAGGTCGACGAGCAGCACGTCGAGGTCGCCGAAGTAGACGTCGGTGAGGAACTGCTGGAGCGTGCGGTGCAGCATCGGGCCGCGCCAGGCGACCGCGACCGACGAGCCGCGGCCGCCGGGCTCGGTCGGCTCGACGAACATGCCGATCGAGATGACCTTCACGCCGTGCGCCACGGGCGGCAGGATCATGTCGTCGACCCGGGTCGGACGGACCGCGGTGCCGTGGGCGTCGACGAGGCCGAGCAGGCCGGGGATGGAGAAGCCGTGCACGTCGGCGTCGACGAGCCCGACCGACAGGCCGCGCGCGGCGAGCGCCACCGCCAGGTTGGCCGTGAGTGTCGACTTGCCGACGCCGCCCTTTCCGCTCGTGACCGCGATGACGCGCGTGAGCGTGCCCGGGCCGAACGGGTTGCCGCGCGCAGCGCGACCGCCGCGCAGCCGCTCGGTGAGGGCTGCCCGCTGGCCGGGCGTCATCACGCCGAGCTCGACGACCGCGTTGCCGGTGCCGACGACCTGCTCGGCCGCCTGCCGCACGTCGCGCTCGATGCGGTCGGACGCTGGACAGCCGACGATCGTGAGCCGGATGCCGACCTCGACGCCCGACTCGGTCGCGGCCACGCGCTCGACCATGTCGAGCTCGGTGATCGGCTTGCGGATCTCGGGGTCGATGACGGCCTCGAGCGCAACGCGGACGGCGCGCTCGACGTCGGCCGCATCAGGACTCGGCATGCGTCGACTCCTCCTCGTCGCGACGGTCGAGCTCGTCGAGCACCTGGCGGAGCTCCTGCCGGATGAACTCCTTCGACGCGAGGTCGCGCACCACGAGCCGCAGCGCGACGACCTCGCGCGCGAGGTACTCGGTGTCGGCGAGGTTGCGCTCGGCGCGCTGGCGGTCCTGCTCGATCTGCACGCGGTCGCGGTCGTCCTGCCGGTTCTGCGCGAGCAGGATGAGGGGCGCGGCGTACGACGCCTGCAGCGAGAGCACGAGCGTCAGCGCGGTGAAACCGATCGCGATGGAGTCGAACCGCCACGGCTCGGGCGCGAACGTGTTCCAGGCCATCCATCCGACGGCGAACACCGTGAGCCCGAAGAGGAAGCCCGGCGTGCCCATCGCGCGCGCCACCCACTCGGTGAACCGGCCGAACCGGTCGCGGTCGCTCGACAGGCGGAGGGGCGACGGAGATCGCCGAAGCCCCTTCGGGGTGTCGAACCGACGGTCGTCGGACTCAGCGCGAGCCATCTCCTGCCCTCCTTCCGGGTGCGATCGGGATACTGCCGGTGGCCAGCTGGGCGCGGGCGGTCGCGCGTCTCGTCACCTCCGACTCGTCGTCGGGATGACTGCGCCAGTCATCGGGCAGCAGGTAGTCGAGCACGTCGTCGATGGTGACGACGCCCACGAGGCGGTGCTTCTCGTCGACGACCGGCACGGACACGAGGTCGTAGCTGGCGAGGATGCGGCTCACCTCGGCGGCCGAGGTGTCGGCCCGAACGGGTTCGAGCCCCTGGTCGAGGAGGGAGCCGAGCCGCTCGTGCGGCGGATAGCGCAGCATCCGCTGGAAGTGCACCATGCCGAGGAACCGGCCGGTCGGCGGCTCGTACGGCGGCAGCGTCACGCACACCGCCGCGCCGAGCGCGGGCGGCAGGTCGTGGCGACGGATCAGCGCGAGCCCCTCGGCCACCGTGGCATCCGCCGACACGATGATCGGCTCGGTGGTCATGAGGCCGCCCGCGGTGTCGGGACCGTAGGACAGCAGGAACCGGACGTCGTCCGCCTCCTCGGGCTCCATGAGCTCGAGGAGGTGCTCGCCGCGGTCCTCCGGCAGCTGCGCGATGAGGTCGGCCGCATCATCGGGCTGCATGTGGTCGAGCACGTCGGCCGCGCGGTCGTCGCCGAGCTTGGCGAGGATCTCGACCTGGTCGGCCTCGGGCATCTCCTCCAGCACGTCGGCGAGCCGGTCGTCGGGCAGCTCCTCGGCGACCTCCTGGCGGCGCTGCGGCGGCAGGTCGAGCAGCGTGTTCGCGAGGTCGGCGGGCTTGAGCTCGGAGTACGTCGCGATGAGCTGCTCGGCCGACTGCGCCTCGCCCGCGGCGGTCGTCTCGCGCACCTCGCGCCACGTGACGTACGCCGACGGTCCCTTCGCGAACGGCGACGCGCTCGTCTTGGGCCGGCGCACGAAGAGCTGGTCGACCTCCCACTCGCCGGGATCGCGCTCCTCGATCGCGACATCCTCGATCGTGGCGGTGCCCGAACCGTCGTTGAACGAGACCTTGCGGCCGAGCATCTCGGCGATCACGCGCACCTCGCCGCCGCGCTGCTCGAACCGCCGCAGGTTGATGAGACCGGTCGTGATGATCTGGCCGCCGCCGATCGAGGTGACGCGACCGATCGAGACGAACACGCGACGCTTGCCGGGGATCTCGACGATCAGCCCCACCACGCGCGGCGGATCGGACTTGCGGTACACCACGAGCACGTCGCGGACCCGGCCCACGCGGTCGCCCGCGGGGTCGAAGACGGGGCACCCGGCGAGTCGGGCGACGAAGACTCTCGTGGCGCTCACGCCTCCAACTTACCCCCGAGGCCCACCCTTCCGGCTGGAGCGACGGCCACCATGGGAGAATGGCCCGGTGAGCAACCAGAGCCCGTTCGGCGGCCGCATCGGCCGCGCCTTCCCGACGCTGCCGAAGGGCGAGACGGTCGCGAGCTACGAGACCTACCAGGAAGCCCAGGCCGCGGTCGACCAGCTCGCCAAGGCGGAGTTCCCGGTGCGGGAGCTCTCCATCGTCGGCCACGACCTCACGAGCGTCGAGCGAATCACCGGCACGCTCAGCTGGGGCCGCGCGGCAGGCGCCGGCGCGCTGTCGGGCGCGTGGTTCGGCACGTTCCTCGGCCTCCTGCTGTTCATCTTCTCGCCGTCGGGCACGTCGCTCGGCATCCTCGGCGCCGCGATCCTCATCGGCGCCGGCTTCGGCATGATCTTCAGCGTCGTGTCGTACTCGATCAACCGTCGCCGCCGCGACTTCACCTCGGTCATGCAGGTGCTCGCGACGCGGTACGCGGTGATCGCGGAGCCCTCGCACGTGGCGCGGGCCCGGGAGGTGCTGGGCGTGACGGATGCCGCGGCGCCGCCGTCGCCCGTCGCCGCCCCCGTCGTCACGACCCCGCCCGCCGAGCGCCCGGCCGAGCCCGAGGCCCCCGTCACGCCGTCCGGCGACTCGGGGCCGACCGAGCCGCGGCCCGTCGACGACTCCCGTCCGCGCACGTACGGCGAGGCGCAGGATGCCGCGCGGCGGGCCGCTCGCGAGCGGCGCGAGGCCGACGGCGTCTGACGCGCCTGCGCTGATGCGCCACACGCGCGGCCCCTGCGCCAGTTCGGCTGGCGCAGGTGCCGTCGAAGTGGCGCAGCGGCCGTCAGGTCAGCCCGCGGCGCCGCGCACCCAGGCCTCGACCTCGTCGGCCGTGCGCGGGATGCCCGCCGAGAGGTTCTCGGCGCCGTCGGCGGTGACGACGATGTCGTCCTCGATGCGCACCCCGATGCCGCGGAACTCCTCGGGCACGGTGAGGTCGTCGGGCTGGAAGTAGAGGCCCGGCTCGATCGTGAACACCATGCCCGGCTCGAGGACCCCGTCCATGTACATCGACCGGCGCGCCTGCGCGCAGTCGTGCACGTCGAGGCCGAGGTGGTGGCTCGTGCCGTGCACCATGTACCGGCGGTGGAACTGGTTGTCGGGCTTCAGCGACTCCTCGGCCGAGACGGGCAGGAAGCCCCACTCGGCGGTCTTCCGGGCGATGACCGCCATCGCGGCGGCGTGCACCTCGCGGAAGATCGCGCCGGGCTTCACGACCCGGAACGCGGCATCCGCCGCTTCGAGCACGGCCTCGTAGACCTGCCGCTGCACGGGCGAGAACGTGCCGTTCACGGGGAACGTGCGCGTGATGTCGGCCGTGTAGTAGGTGTCGCGCTCGACGCCGGCGGCGAGCAGCACCAGGTCGCCGGGCACGACGGGCCCGTCGTTGCGGGTCCAGTGCAGGATGGTCGCGTGCGGGCCGGCCGCGGCGATCGAGCCGTAGCCGACGTCGTTGCCCTCGAGGCGTGCGCGCGTGGCGAAGACGCCCTCGATGACGCGCTCGCCGCGGACCTCGCTCGTGATGCGCGGCAGCTCGGCGAGCACCTCGGCGAATCCGCGCTCGGTCGCGTCGACCGCGGCGCGCAGCTCGGCCACCTCGAACTCGTCCTTCACGAGCCGCAGCTCGGAGACGACGCGGGCGAGCTCGCCGTCGGGCTCGTGCTCGGCGTTCACCTCGAGGCTGAACGGCGCGTCGGACGCGTTCGTCGACAGCGCCGCCTCGGCGGCGAACCGCAGGCGCCCGTGGTCGACGCGCTCGGTGATCGCGGCGTCGGCCTCGCGGAGCACGAGCGTGGCCGTGTCGACCGCGTCGATCACGTGGTCGAACTCCGCGACGTCCTTCGTCGCGACCTGCAGGTCGGCGGCGACGTGCGCGAGCGACGGGCGCGGCCCGATCCAGAACTCGCCGATCGCGGCATTGGCGTAGAACTCCTCGGAGTCGCGGCCGGCGCGCTCGCGGAAGTACACGGTCGCCGTGTGACCGGCGTCGCCGGCCGGCTCCATCACGAGCACCGCGCCGGGCTCGGAGTCAGAACCCCAGCCGGTCAGGTGCGCGAACGCCGAGTGCGCGCGGAACGGGTAGTCGGTGTCGTTCGCGCGCTGCTTCATGTCGCCCGCCGGGATGATCAGCCGCTGTCCGGGGAACTCGGCGGACACGCGCTCACGACGCGCGGCGGCGTACGCGGCCTGCGCGCGCGGAGCCGGCAGGGGCTCGTCGCGCTCGGCCCAGCCCCCGAAGATGAACGCCTTGAAGCCCTCGGACTCGGGCGTCGTCGAACGGTTCGCGTTCCTGACGTCGGATTCCTCAGCGGGCAGTTCGTCGGTGGGGCGGGCCTCGTGGGCCGTCGCGGTGGCGTCGCCGGTGTTCGTCATGCGTCCCATTCTGGCACCGAGCGGATGCCGCGGGCTCGGCGGTCAGCCGCGCGACAGCGTCGCCACGATCGGGCGGTGGTCGCTGCCGGCGTCGTCGAGGTCGTCGATCACGCGGAACGCCTCGACCTGCCATCCGGGGGTGGCCAGGACGTGGTCGATCGGACTGCCGAGCAGGGCGGGAAGGCGGGTCGGCCAGGTGCCGACCGCCGCCGAACCGGCCTGCGCCGCGGCATCCGTGCACCGCCCGAGGTCGCCGCCGTCGACGCTGCGACCCGCGAAGTGGTCGAGCGTGGCGTTGAAGTCGCCGGCCATGATGACGTCCTCGCCCGAGCACTGCTCGGCGAGCCAATCGAGATCGCTGCGCCAGTTGCGCAGTTCCCAGCGGATCGGCGCGACCGCGTGCACGGCGACGATGCGCGGGCCATCGCCGCCGACGGGCGCGGCGACCACGCTCGGCAGCGTGTTGGTGTTGCCGGGCGGGCCGGGCCACGGTTCGTTGACCACCTGGTAGTCGCCGAGGTCGGGGGAGATGAGCAGCGTCGTGGAGCGCGCCTTGGCGATCTCGTCGAAGAACTGGGTGTGCACCCACATCGGCCGCCCGCCCTCGCGCATGTCGATCGCGACCTCCTCGCCGAGCGGCGCGGTCGTCTCGGGGAGGACCACCACGTCGGCCTCCTCGGCGAGGGCGAGCTCCGCGATCGTCGTCGCGTCGGGCACCTCGCCGAGCGTGTTCCACGAGAGCACCGTGACCGAGTCGGATGCCGCCTCCGCCGGCTGCGCGCCGATGCCGAACCCGCGCACGGCGAGGATGCCGGCATTGCCGACCGCGAACGCGAGGAGGATCGCCGTCATCGCCGCGCCGAACCGCCGCGCCGCGCCGGTCAGCGCGAGGATGCCGAACA
>DASTQT010000074.1:0-2389 GCA_035761605.1 Agromyces sp.
CGAAGCCGAGCGGCCCGTCGTCGTCCTGGTCGTACTCGAGCTTGCTCGTGAACGGGTTCGCCGAATCGTGGGGACCGAACTTCACGGTCGCGCGGTAGGTCGCCGGCTGCGGTGCGCCGTCGTTGTCGACCGGCACGAAGCTCAGGGTCTCCGCCGCGATGTCCACATCCAGCGTGTACGGCTTGAGCACGCACTCGGATCCGTCCGAGTTCTCCAACCGGGTGATGCTGCCGAAGACGTTCCCCTCTTCGATCGTCGCGGTGTTGTCGGCCTCGGTGCAGCCCAGTTCACCGCTGAACCCGGCGAGGGTGAAGACGGTGTCGAAGGCGGGGTCATCGCCGTAGTCGGAGCTGCCCTCGAGCGAGATCTCGCCGCTCAGCGGCCGGAACGTCACGGCGTCGAACGAACTTTCCGGCTCGATGGTCACGTAGCAGTTGTCGTTCGGCCCGGCGTCCGGCCCCGAGTCGGAGGCATTCCGGCAGTTCGCGATCGGCTGCGCCGCGGTCGCGGTCGCGGTGAACGGTGCGGTCTCGCTCCCGTCGACGCCCTGACCGGGGACGATGCCGCCTCCGGCGCGGATCTGGAAGGTGTCGACCTCAGTGGTACCGCGCGACACGACGATGTCGACCTGGACGTCGCCCTTGAACTCCAGGTCGAGGCTCGCCGCCACGGCGTCGGGCACACCCTTCAGCGCGACCGTCAGGTCCTCGGTGCCGTCCACGCGGGCGCACGGCACACCGGTGGAGCCGCCGGTCCTGATGCCGATGGAGCCGTCCTTCAAGCCCGGTCCCTGGTCGCTGCCCGTGACGGCCGCCAGCGGGCCGTCGACGGTGATCCGGCAGTTCTTCGGGGTTCCGATCGTCTGGGTGATCGGATCACCCTCATTGCTGTAGACGAAGTGCGTGCCGTCGCTGCCGAGGTGAAGTCGGAGCGTCTCCTCGCCGGCTCCGGCAGCGCTCAACGCCGAGGTCGCGCCGATGCCGACGATGAGTGCCGCGGACAGCGCCGCGAGCGTGGTGGCAGATCGAACCGTGTTCATCCTGGGCCTCCTGGAGCACAGGTGATCTGGGCGCGGCGGAATGCCAACCCTCAGGTCACGAATGCTTCATGCTAGCGATGCTTCGCCCCCGGCACTGTGCCGCCAATGGGGGTCAGCCGGCTCGGGCGATCGCAGGGCCCTCGCTGAATTGGCAGGATGTCGCCGACAGCCGCTCGTCCGGGTCGAGGCGCGCGAGCACGGCGCCCGCGATGGCGTAGAGCTGCTCGAGCTGCTCGGGCGTGAGCGCGTCGAGCACGTTCCGCCGCACCGCCTCGACGTGACCCGGCGCCGCCTCATCGATGAGTCGCAGCCCGGCGTCGGTGATCGTCGCATTGGTCGCGCGGCGGTCCTCGGGGCACGGGAAGCGGTGGATGAGGCCGCGCTCCTCGAGCCGGCGGGCCACGTGCGAGAGGCGGGGGAGCGTCGCGTTCGTGCGCGACGCGAGCGCGGTCATCCGCATCGTGCGCTCGGGCGCCGCGGCGAGGGCCATGAGCGCGCCGTACTCGAAGTGGGTGAGCTGCGCGTCGCGCAGCAGTTGGGCGTCGAGCGCACCCGGGAGCAGTTCGGTGAGCGCGACGAGCCGCACCCAGGCCGCCGACTCCTCGGTGTTCAGCCAGCGCGTGTCATCGGTCATGCGTCACATTCTCGCACACTTGGTTGACGCGACAACTGAACTGCGCTATCGTGTTAGTTGTCGCTACAAGTAATCGCGTCGAAGGGCGCGGGAAGGACATCATGACGACCGTCAGCATCATCGGAAACGGCAACATGGGAACCGCCATCGGCGGCATCGTGGCAGCGGGTGGCAACACCGTCGAGTTCGTCGGCCGCGACACCTCCGAGCAGGTCACCGGAGACATCGTGATCCTGGCCGTGCCGTACCCCTCGGTGGCCGAGATCGTCGAGGCGCGCCGCGAGCAGCTCGCGGGCAAGATCGTCGTCGACATCACCAACCCGCTGAACTTCGAGACCTTCGACTCGCTCGTCGTGCCCGCCGACGCCTCGTCGGCCGCCGAGCTCGCCGCGAAGCTGCCCGAGTCGCGCGTGCTCAAGGCCTTCAACACCAACTTCGCCGCGACCCTCGCCGCGAAGACCGTCGGCGACGCCCAGCCCACGACCGTGCTCGTCGCCGGCGATGACGAGCTCGCCAAGCAGGCCCTCATCGACGTCGTGCGCGCCGGCGGCGTCAACGCCGTCGACGCCGGCAAGATCTCGCGTGCCCGCGAGCTCGAGTCGATCGGCTTCCTCCAGCTCACGCTCGCCGTGCAGGAGAAGGTCGGCTGGAACGCCGGCGTGGCCCTCGTCGCCTGACGCCCCCCACACCCCCAGGCGATCGACGCGCCCCGGAGC
>DASTQT010000075.1:0-3360 GCA_035761605.1 Agromyces sp.
CCGCGGCGTCCGCCCCCAGCGCGACGATGCGGTTCGCCGCGTCGACGTGCACGACGCGCGGCGCGAACGCCGCGGCGTCCGTCGACTCGACCGAGGCCCACGAGATCACGATCACGAGGTCGTCCGCCGCCGCCAGCCGCGCCGCGGCGCCGTTCACGCCGATGACCCCCGAGCCGCGCTCGCCGGCGATCGCATAGGTCTCGAAGCGGGCGCCGGTGTTGATGTTCACGACCGTGACGAGCTCGCCCGGCAGCAGGTCGGCCGCGTCGAGCAGGTCGAGGTCGACCGTGAGCGAGCCGACGTAGTGCAGGTCGGCGTGCGTGACGGTCGCGCGGTGGATCTTCGACTTGAGCATCGTTCGGCGGAAGCTGACCATGCCTCGATTGTCCGCGAGGGGTGGAGGGCCTGCAGGTCGGGCGCGTAACAATGACGACGTGAACGACCTCCATGGGACATCCGGCCCCGACCCGCACCCCGACCGGGAGCAGGATGGAGTCAGCGGCGACGTCTGCTGGCTCGCGGCGACCTGCGTCGAGTGCGGTGCACTCGTCGAGGGCGGCACCTGCTGGAACTGCGGCACCGCGCGCAGGGAGTGAGGAGCGACATGACGACTGCGACGCACACGACATCCCGCCTGACCGAGCTGCTCGGCGTCCGGCACCCGATCGTGCTGGGCCCGTTCGGCGGTCTATCGTCGGTCGAGCTGACCGTCACCGTGAGCGAACTCGGCGGCCTGGGCTCGTACGGGCTCTACGGGTACGACGCCGAGCGCATCGTACGGACCGGCGCGGCGCTGAAGGCCGCGACGAGCGCGCCGTTCGCGCTCAACCTCTGGCTGCCGCTGGCGACGGATGGCGCACCCCCGCCGGGCGCGTTCGAGCGCGCCGTCGAGGCCGTCCGCCCCCTCTACAACGCGGTCGACACGCCGGTGCCGACCTCCCCACCCGAGCGGTACCTGCCGCCGTTCAAGGAGCAGTGGGACGCGGTGCTCGAGGTGAACCCCGCTGTCGTGAGCTTCGTGTTCGGCGTGCCGCCGGTGCACGTGGTGGACCGCGCCCGCGAACGCGGCATCCGCCTGGTCGGCACGGCGACCACGGTCGCCGAGGCGGTCGCGCTCGCGGACGGCGGCGTCGACGCGATCGTCGCGACGGGGCTCGAGGCCGGCGGGCACCGCGTCGCGTTCCTGCGCTCCCCCGAGGCGTCGCTGATCGGGTCGATGTCGCTGATCCCGCAGGTCGTCGACGCGGTCGACGTGCCCGTGATCGCCGCGGGCGGCATCGCCGACCGGCGCGGCGTTGCGGCGGCACTCGCGCTCGGTGCAGGCGGCGTGCAGGTCGGCACGGCCTTCCTGCACACTCGCCAGTCGGCGGCGAACGACGCGCACCGCAGCGCGATCGAGTCGACCTCCGCCGAGGAGACCGTGCTCACGCGCGCGATGAGCGGACGCCTCGCGCGCGGCGCCGCGAACCGCGCCATCCGGGAGCTCGAAGCGGATGGCGCGATCGCGCCGTTCCCCATCCAGAACTGGCTCACGGGCGGCTTCCGCACCGTGGCGGCGCGGCTCGGCAAGGGCGAGTTGCAGTCGCTGTGGCTCGGGCAGTCGGCACGGCTCGCCGTGCGAGATGACGCGCGCGCTGTGTTAGCCGAGCTGCTGGCCGGCGTGCCCGCGTGAGCGGATGGCGCGAGCCGCGCCATCCGCCCGCCCGGCCGGGCCGCGCCGCGCTCTGCTCAGCGCACGACGTCGAACACGTTCTTCACGACGCCGTTCGAGTAGGCCTCGTGCTCGACGAGCTTCAGGGTGCCCTGCTCGCGCCCGTTGAAGAGGCGCTTGCCCTCGCCGAGCGTGACGGGGAAGACGAGCAGGTGGTAACGGTCGACGAGGCCGGCCTCGGCGAGGCCCTGCGCGAGCGTCGCGCGGCCGTGCACGATGATGTTCCCGCCGTCGCCCTGCTTGAGCTCGGCGACCTCGTCGAGCGAGCGCAGCACCGATGTGTTGTTCCACTCGGGGTCGGTCAGGGTCGACGAGACGACGTACTTGGGCATCGCGTTGTACTCGTCGAACTCGTCCATCTTCGGCCAGACGGGCGCGAACTCGTCGTAGCTGACGCGGCCGAGCAGCATCGCGCCGGCCTCGAGCTGCTCGCGGCCTTTGATCTCGTACGCCTCCTCGACGAACGGGACCTCCTTGAAGGTCCAGCCGGCGCGCGGGTGGTCGCCGCCGCCGGGCGAGTCGACGACGCCGTCGAGGGTGATGAACTCGGTGACGATGAGGGTGCGCATGGCGGTCTCCTGTGCGGGTCGATGGGGCGGACCATCCGCCCTCATTCTGGACGTCGAACGGGATCGCGCGCGATCGACACCGCGCCGGAATTCTCCGTCAGCGTCGCGCCCTGCTCGGCACAGGCCTCCTCGACCCCTTCGGCCGCGACCTGCTCCTGCCGCTTGCGTGTCACGAGGTAGGAGCCGAGGAGCACGAGCATGAATCCGACGATCGTCCACACCGTGACGCGCTCGCCGAGGATGAGCGCGCCGGCGAGGATCGCGACGGCGGGATTGACGTAGGTGATCGCGGTCGCCTTCACGGGCCCGATCTCGGCGATGAGCGCGACCATGAGCAGGAACGCGAGCGCGCTGCAGATCACGGCGAGCACCACGATCGACACGATCACGGACGTCGAAGGCCAGGCCGAGGGCCAGGCGCCGGTGACGAGCACGAACGGCACGTAGACGATCGCGGTGGCCGCCAACGACACGGCGACGACGCCGACCCCGGGAAGGTCGGACATCCACCGCGCGAGGATCGCCGGGCCGAGCGCGTAGCCGACCACGACGACCGCCATCTCGGCGACGGCGATGAGGTCGGATCCGGCGATGTCGAGACCGACCAGCGCGGCGACGCCGAGCATGCCGAGCGCGATGCCGAGCCAATTCAGGCGCGAGAGCCGCTCGGGCCGGCCCATGATGAACGCGATGGCCACGCCCGCGAGCGGCACCGTGGCCAGCAGGAGTCCGGCGGTCGAGCTGGGAAGCCGCTGCTCGGCTGAGCTGAGGAAGTACCACGGCAGCACGATCTCGACCAAGGTGTAGGCCGCCATGGGCTTCCACCGTCGCACCACCTGCCAGACCTCGCGCCGGAAGAACGCGAGCGGCATGAGCAGGAGCGCGGCCAGCGCGGATCGTGCCAGGACGACCATCGCGGGCTCGAGCTCGCTCACCGCCACCTTGATGAACAGATACGGGATGCCCCAGGCGACGCCGAGCGCGGCGAACAGCAGCAGTCCACGACGAGTCATCCGTCCAGTGTGGTGCGAGCCGCCGTCATGCCACCACCGCCGAAGCTGCCACTGAACGTGCCGGAAC
>DASTQT010000076.1:0-8933 GCA_035761605.1 Agromyces sp.
CGCCGCGATCCCGATCGTCCTGAGTCTTGATACCGTCGTCATCGGCCGGTTCGCCCTTCATCGCGCGTGTCACGCCAACTGGGTGACATCGTTGTCAGATTCGGCGGCGATGCTACGCAGTGTCCAGCGGACAAATCAAGGGTCGGCGGATGACGCGTCGCCGACATCGTCGGCCGCGGTCGCGACGGCTCGGGCGCGAGCCGGCGTCTACTGCCCGGACGCCGGGTCGACGCCGGCGGTGAGCGCGAGCGAGCCGTACTGCACGGAGAGGTTCGCGGTCGACCCGCGCACGGCCAGGTCGGCCGTGCCGTCGGCGTCGAGGACGCCCGTGTGGAGGGTGGTCTTGCCGTCGGAGACGGTATAAGCGGCGCCGGGCGTGCCGGTCAGGGTGAGGGTCCGCCAGCCGTTGTCGCCCGGCTTGCCGTATTCGGCCCGGATGGGCGAGCCCGGGGCCGGGCCGCCCGGCGCGTTCACCAGTTCCTGGTCGCCGGGCGAGCCGGGTGAGACGCTCGGTCGGGAGTCGCCGCCCGACGGCGTCTCGGAGGGCGAGGGCGCGGGGGCCGGTGCGGGTGCCGCGGTCCCGTCGGTGGACCCCTCGGCGCCCGCGTCGCTGCCTGCCCCGGGTGCGTCGGCGTCCGCCGGCGGCGGCGCCTCCGGACTCGTACCGGGATCGTCACCGTCGGGCGGAACCTCGGTCGCCACCACTACCGGAGGCTGCATGTCGGGCGCCTGCGCCGCGACATCCGTGGACCCGGCCGCCTCGGGGGTGCCCGTGGGCGCCGTGGGCAGCGGGCCGTTCAGCGAGACCGCCGCGATGACCGCCGCCGCCGCGGCAACGCCGCCGATCGCGGTGACGACCGCCGCGAACCGGCGGCGCGGGAGGCGGCGGACGGCGCCCGGGGCGCCGATCGGAGCGGAGGCCGAAGCGCCGTCGGCATCGGGCGAGGGGCTCGCCGGACCGGCGTCGCCCTTGCGGGCGGCGACCGCGGCCGGTCCGCCCATGCCGACGACGAATGCGGCCCTGCCCGCCGCGCGATCGTCGATCGCCGGCACCGGGTCGAGCGCCGCCGCCGAGGACCCCGGTCGGGTCGCCTCGAGGAACGCCGTGCCGGCGGCACCGCCCAGCACGAGGATCGGGAGCATCGTCATCAGGCGCCGAGCGAGCATCGAGGCCTCGCCCACGGCGGCCCGACAGGTCGCGCAGGCCTCGAGATGCGAGCGGACCTTCGGTCGGAGGCGCTCGGTCGCGCGATCGGCCTGCGTACGTCGCGCGAGGATGCGCGCGCACTCGGAATCCTCCGGCACGCTCGCCGCCACGGCAACGGCCCAGGCGGTGTCGAGTCCGGCGCGCGCCTCGACCAGCAGTCCCTCCGCGCGGGGGAGCGTGAGCCCGAGTTCCGCGGCGATCTCGGCGGCAGTGCGTCCGTCGACCTCGGCGAGCCAGAGCGCCTCCTGGGCGGACACCGGCAGGCTCGAGTAGGCGACGGACACGGCGACGCCGTCGCGCATGCCGTCGGGCAGCGCGTCGGTGTACCACTCCTCGGGCGCGAGCACCGGCGGATCGCCCGCGACGGGCCCGGCGGCCCGGCCGTCGGCCGTAGCTGCGGCCTCGCGGACCGCGGCGAGCACGTACGGTCGGGCGGCGCCCGAGGGTCCGCCGCCGGCGCGGACGCCGTGCGCGATCAGCGCGGCCGCCGCCCCGACGACCTGCTCGACGTCGGCCCGGCCGGGCGTCGCCGCGGCCGCCGTCGAGGCGGCCCCCTCGTGACGGCGCCACAGGCGCGTGAATGCGAAGGCGTCGCCGGCACGTGCGGATGCGACGAGCTCAGCGTCGGTGGGTGCTTCGACGACGGGAAGCAGGAGCGGGGTCGTCACGGGATGACTGCCGGAGGCGTCCTGCACATCCACTCCTCTCCCGTCCGCCGGGGTGGCGGAGGCGCGAAGCCGCGCTCGTCCGTGGTGCGGCGTGCGATCGGGTTGCGCGCCGTCAGGTCTGGGGGTCGCCTCAGGTGCAGCGGGTGCGTCGACCGGCGCCTCCGGGGTGGGGGCGTCACGCCGGCCGTGCGGCGCACCGCGCCGATGTCGCCATCAGCGGTTGGGCCGAGTCTACGACCATTCACCCGTTGCGCCGCAAGACCCCCGAACGCCCGTTCTCAGCTGCCGAGCTGCGGCGAGACGACGCCGGTGCGCAGCAGCGCGCCCTCGTGGCGCACGGTTGCGGCGGCGATCGTCATGGCCTCGTCGAGTGCGGCGGCCCACTCCTCGGCGGTGGCGGGGACGCCGTCGGCGGCGATGTGGTGCACGATGGCCGCGAGGGTCGCGTCGCCGGCCCCCATGGTGTCGATCACCGCTCCGGGCAGGTCGACGATGCCGGACTCGACCTCGAGATCGCCGTGGTGCACCGAGGCGCCCCGGCGTCCGGCGGTCGCGAGCACTGCCGGTCCGTCGGCGGATGGCGCGGCGCCCGGCTCGGGCGTCCCGCCCCCGAGTCGACGGACGAACTCCTCCAGCGGCGCCTCGATCAGCAGCGCGGAATCCTCGTCGCCGACCTTGACGAGCAGCGATCGCGCGGCGACGCGCTCGAAGTTCGCGAGGAATCGATCGCGGTCGTGCAGCATCCCGGACCGCGGGTTGCCGTCGACGACGAGCCGGTGCTCCGGGTCGCGGATCGCGTCGAGCAGCAGCGCGACCTGCTCGTCGTCGTCGAAGGGGTAGCAGCTGACGACCACGAGGTCGGCCTCGTCGAGTGCGGCGATCGTCTCGTCGTCGAACCGGAGCCGACGCTGCTGCGCCGCTTCGTTGAACACGTACCGGGGCTCGCCGTCGGTGCGGTCGGAGACCGCCCGGGACGTGCCGTGCGGCGATGGGCTCTCGACGAGCCGGACGCCGAAGTCGTCGAGGAACGACCGGATGCGCGTCGCGGGCTCGTCGTCGCCGAGCATCGCCACGAGCGTGGCCTGTTCGCCGAGGAGCGCGAGTCCGACCGCGACGTTGAGCGCGGCCCCGCCGACGAACTCTCGCGAACCCGTGGGGTCGCGGAGCTCGTCGATGAGGGCGTCGCCGACGACGGTGATCCGGGCGGGGGAGGCGCTGGGTTGCGGCATCCGCTCAACCTTCCTGTCTGGGCTCGATCTCGCCCGAGCCGCGTTCGATGAGACTGGTCGGCACGATCGTGCGCACGGGCGGTGCGTCGTCGCCGTCGAGGCGGGCGAAGACGCGCTCGGCGGCGATGCGGCCGATCTGCTGGGGATCCTGGGCGACGACCGTGACACCGGGCTCGAGCAGGTCGGCGAGCGGTACGTCGTCGAAGCCGACGAGGGCGGTGTCGCGGTGGCGGCCGAGCTCTCGGAGGGCGCGGATGACGCCGATCGTGACGAGGTTCTGGCTCGAGAAGATCGCGGTCGGCGGGTCGTCGCGGTCGAAGAGCTCGCGCGTCGCGCGTCGCGCGGACGCCTCGTCGTGCAGCCCGTCGATGACGGGGATGTCGCGTGTGGCGACCCCCGCGACGCCGAGCTCGTCGAGGAACCCGCGGCGGCGGTCCTGAGCGGTGCGGATCGTGGGCCGGTCGCCGAGGTACGCGAGTCGACGATGGCCGTGCTCGAGCAGGTGCCGGGTCGCGAGCGCGGCGCCCTCGCGGTTGTCGCTGACAACGGTGTCGGATGCCACGCCCGCGGGCTCGCGGTCGACGAAGACCACCGGCGTGCCGCGCCGCAGTTCGGGCGAGAGGTAGGCCTGGCTCTCGGAGACCGTGGTCAGGATGAGGCCGTCGACCCGGCGGCGGAGGAACGCCTGGACGGCCTCCTGCTCGCGGTCGGGGTCGTCGTCGAGGCTCGAGGCGAAGACCGCGACGCCGCGGTGGAGCGCCACGTCTTCGACCGCGCGGTGCACCGCGCCGGAGAACGGGTTGTCGACGCTGCCGACCAGCAACCCCAGCGTGCGCGTGCGACCGTCGGCCCGGCGCAGGTTGCCCGCGGAGAGGTCGGGCTGGTAGTCGAGGCTGCGCGCGGCGGCCAGGACCTTCGCGGTGGTGGCCGGGGACACGTTGGGCTCGCCGTTGATGACGCGCGACACGGTCTTCACGCCGACGCCCGCGAGGGCCGCCACATGGCGCATGGTCGGCCTGGAGCGGGCGGCCTCGGGTGCCGCGGCGCCGTTTGACAACGGTGTCACGATTCGGTCTCCAATGAGCGGGTTGGTCTTGACTATACACACGGGTATGAACTAGACCTAGCGTGACATCGTTGTCAGGAAGGCAACGAGGCCCCCCACACCAGAGGAGATTCATCGATGAATCACGGAAGCCACGGCGCGTTCCGCCGCCAGCTCATCGCCGCCGGCTCGCTCACCGCAGCTGCCGCACTCGCCCTCACCGGATGCGCTTCGGGCGGATCCGCCGACGCGGCGGGCGATGAGGAGACCATCAGCGTCTCGCTCATCACCAAGACCGACACCAACCCGTTCTTCGTCGCCATGCAGGAGGGTGCCGAGGCCGCAGCCGACGACCTGGGCGTCGAGATCACGCTCGCCGCGGGCTCGGAGGACGGCGACGAGGACACCCAGATCCAGGCGATCGAGAACGCCATCTCGCGCGGCGACGCCGGCATCCTCATCACGCCGAACGGCCCCGCCGTCGAGGACGCGCTCGTCAAGGCCCGCGACGCCGGGCTCTACGTCATCGCGCTCGACACGCCCCCGTCCGACCCCGAGTCGGTCGACATCACGTTCGCGACCGACAACTTCCTGGCCGGACAGGAGATCGGGAAGTGGACCGCCGGCAAGCTCGGCGGCGAGAAGGCCACCATCGCCCTGATCGACCTGTTCGACGACAAGGTCGTCTCGGTCGACGTCGCGCGCGACCAGGGCTTCCTCGACGGCATGGGCATCGACCTCGCCGACGAGACGAAGAACGGCGACGAGGCGGCGACGGGCGAGTACTCGGGCGGCGAGTACGAGATCGTCGGCAACGAGGCATCCCAGGGCGCCGAGGACGGCGGCCGCACCGCGGCCGAGACGCTGCTCTCGCAGAACCCCGACATCAACGTCGTCTACACGATCAACGAGCCCGCCGCCTACGGCGCGTACGAGGCGTTCAAGGCCGCGGGCGCGACCGAGGGCCTCATCGTGGTCTCGGTCGACGGCGGCTGCGCCGGCATCGACGCCGTGACGGAGGGCATCATCGGCGCGACGAGCCAGCAGTACCCGCTCAAGATGGCCGAGCTCGGCGTGCAGGCGATCCACGACCTCGTCACGACCGGCGAGACGCCCGAGGTCAGCGACGGCCTCGACTTCTACAACACGGGCGTCGCGCTCGTGTCCGACGAGCCGCAGGACGGCGTCGAGTCCATCGACACCGCCGAGGCGAGCGAGATCTGCTGGGGCTGACCCGGTGACCGCGTGAGCGGTGCGGGCCGGCACGGATGTCCCGTGCCCCCTCGCACCCGGACGCCGGCCCGCGCCGCCCACGCCCACCCGCCCTCCGCAGCCGACCTCTTCCGAACGGAGCCCACGTGACTCAGCACACCACCGAGCCGCCGACCTCGGCGCTCGACCTGGCCGAGGAGTTCCTCGACCGCACCACCCCGCTCAGCCGCATCCGCAACACCCTGCACCGGTACCCCGCGATCAGTCCCGCGATCGTGCTCGTGGTCGCCGTGATCGTGTTCGGGCTGCTGAACGACCGATTCCTCAACCCCGCCAACCTCTCGCTCATCACGCAGCAGGTCGCGGTCGTGGGCACGCTCGCCGTCGCGCAGACGCTCATCATCCTCACCGCCGGCATCGACCTGTCGGTCGGCGCCGTCATGGTGCTCAGCTCGATGGTCATCGCGCAGTCGACCGTGCAGGCGGGGCTGCCCGCCGTCCTGGGCCTCGTCGCCGGCCTCGTCGTGGGCCTCGGCGCGGGCGCGCTCAACGGCGCGCTCGTCACGCGCCTGAAGCTGCCGCCGTTCATCGTGACGCTCGGCACGCTCAACATCTTCCTGGCGCTCACGCTGCTCTACTCGGGCGGCGCCACCGTGCGCGGCGGCGAGATGCCCGAGCTGCTCACCTGGACGGGCGCGACGTTCCCCGTGTTCGGCGTGAACTTCACGGTGGGCGTCGTCATGATGCTGCTGCTGTACGTCGCAATCGCGTTCATCCTGCAGAAGACCGCGTGGGGCCGGCACGTGTACGCCGTCGGCGACGACCGCGAGTCCGCGCGCCTCGCCGGCATCCGCGTGAGCCGCGTGCTCATGAGCGTCTACCTCGCCGCGGGCGCGATCATCGCGCTCGGCGCGTGGATCCAGATCGGCCGCTCGAACGCCGCGTCGCCCAATGCCGGCGCCGACCTCAACCTCGACTCGATCACGGCCGTCGTGATCGGCGGCACGAGCCTCTTCGGCGGTCGCGGAACCGTCTGGGGCACGCTCCTCGGCGCCCTCATCGTGGGCGTCTTCCGCAACGGCCTCGCGCTCGCGGGGCTCGACGTGCTCTGGCAGACCTTCGCCGTCGGCGTGCTCATCGTCGTCGCGGTCTCGGTCGACCAGTGGATCAGGAAGGTACGCGCATGACCGCGAACGACACGGCGACCCGCGCGCCGATCCTCACCGCCAAGCGCCTCGTCAAGACGTTCGGTCGTGTCGTCGGCCTCGACGGCGTGAGCCTCGACCTCTACCCCGGCGAGGTGCTCGCGGTCATCGGCGACAACGGCGCGGGCAAGTCGACGCTCATCAAGTGCCTGACGGGCGCCGAGATCCCCGACGAGGGCCAGATCACGCTCGACGGCCGGCCGGTGCACTTCAAGCGCCCGCAGGACGCGCGCGCGGCCGGCATCGAGACCGTGTACCAGGGTCTCGCGGTCTCGCCGGCGCTGGATGTCGCGTCCAACCTGTTCCTCGGCCGCGAGGTGCGGCGGAAGGGCGTGCTCGGCTCGGTGTTCCGCATGGTCGACCAGAAGGGCATGCGGCAGCGCGCGAAGGACGAGCTGGCCTCGCTGGGCATCTCGACACTGCAGGATGTCACCGTCGCCGTCGAGAACCTCTCGGGCGGGCAGCGCCAGGCCGTCGCGGTCGCGCGTGCTGCCGCGTTCGGGTCCAAGGTCGTCGTGCTCGACGAGCCGACCGCGGCGCTCGGCGTGCGCGAGTCGAACCAGGTGCTGCAGCTCATCCACAGCCTGCGCGACCGGGGGATCCCCGTCATCCTGATCTCGCACAACATGCCGCACGTCTTCGAGGTCGCGGACCGCATCCACGTGCAGCGACTCGGCAAGCGCGCCGCGACGATCACGCCGCAGACGCACTCGATGACCGACGCGGTCGCGATCATGACCGGGGCGAGCAGCGGATGAGCGCCGGGACGATGCCGGCGCCGGCGCCGGCGCGGCCGTCGCCGCGGACCTCGCCGTCAAGCGTCCGGGTCGAGCTGGTGGCCGAGTTCACTGCGTTGCCGGGCAACGAGGCCGAGGTCGAGGCGCTCCTCGCCGAGCTGACCGCGGCGGTGCGGGCCGAGCCCGGATGCCTCGTGTTCGACGCCTTCGCCGTGACCGACGGGCCGCCCGTGGCCGAGCTCCCGGAGGACGCGATGCGGGCCGGCCGCCGGTTCGTCGTGGTCGAGGCGTATCGGGATGCCGCGGCCTTCGCCGCGCACCTGGCGCAGCCGCACGGCGCACGGTTCAACACCGCGCTCGCGCCGCTCATCGCCGAACCGGGCGGCTCGGTGCTCCGGTTCCTCCGCCCGGTCGGATAGCCGTCTCCGTCGGGGCGACGCGGAACACTGTACGGTGTGTCGAGTCGCCCCGACGGAAGGCCCCATGAGACCCGGACCCAGACGCAGCCTCACCCACCCCGAGATCCTCGACGCCGCATTCGAGCTGCTCGAGACCAAGGGCTTCGACGCCGTCTCGGTGCGCGGCGTCGCGGGATCGCTCGGCCTCACGCCGACCGCGATGTACACGTACTACCCGAACAAGCAGGCGCTGCTGGCCGGCATGGTCGAGCGGGTGCTCGGGCGGCTGTCGATCGATGCCGGGACGACGGATGCCTCCGGCGCCGACGCCGCGGCCACCGCCCTCGTGGCTCGCGCCCGCGTGCTCGCGGTCGCCCGCGGCCTGCGCGACCTGCTGGTCGAGCGACCCGGCGCCGTCGGCCTCCTCCTCGCGGCCCCCCTCGACGGCCCGAACGCGACCCGCATCGACGAGGAACTGCTCGCCGCGTTCACCGGGGCCGGCCTCGACCTCGCCGCCGCGAGCCGTGCGGCGCACGCCGTGCGCGTCCACGTGCTCGGCGCGGTCGCGTTCGACGCAGCGGAGGCCGGGCGGGCCGTGGAGGCGGAGCTCGAGCCCGCAGCGCCGGCCGCGACATCCGACACCCTGTGGGACGACCTCGAGTCGTTCCCGCTCAGCGATCGGAGCCGCGCGCTCGGCGACGACCCGGCCGAGCGCTTCACGTGGGGGCTCGAGCGGCTGCTCGATGGCCTGCTCGCGACCTGACGCACACGCGACGAGGCGCCGGCCCCCAGGGGACCGGCGCCTCGCCGTGTCAGCCGATCCGGATCAGCCCGCGGTGGGCGGGGTGATGCTGATCAGGGCCGTCCTGTTGCCGTCCAGCGTCTTCGTGACCGTGACGGCGGTGCCGTAGCCCACGCCGGCGTCGGCGGGATTGCCGGTGCCGAGCTTCGTGAACCCGAGGTCCATGCCGAAGAGCGATGTCACCGGGTTCCCGCTCGGGTCGACGATGCGGGTCGTGTACGGCTGGTTGTCGACCGAGGGCACCACGGCGGAGCCGTCCGCGTAGCGGTAGAACAGCGAGCCGTTGCGGAGCTCGAGACCCGGCACCCATCCCCGATCGTCGGTGAAGCTCTTCACCGCGGGCAGGGCGGGGACGTCGGTGCAGCGCTCGACACCGGTGCCGTCCACGAAGCACTCGGTGAACGGGTACGTCGACTGGAGGCCGAACGCC
>DASTQT010000077.1:0-3896 GCA_035761605.1 Agromyces sp.
TCGGCCGCCCAGGTCGCCGCGTTCCGCTGCGGGCGGCGGCCCGCGCCGATCGCTGGGCCAGGCCCGCCGCATGGCCCTCGCGCCGCTCCTGCTCGTGCCCGCACTGGCACTGTCGGCGTGCTCCGCGGACTACTGGCCCGATCTCGCGCCGGCCCCCGAGACGACCGCGCCCGCGACGCCGGACGCGACCGGCGAACCGGGCGACGAGGAGGCCGAGGAGTCCGAGGAGTCCGAGGTGGTGCCCGCGGTCACGGTGCCGCAGATGGAGCGCATCATGCGCAGCGTCGCGGTCTTCACGACCGAGGTCGACGAGTCCCGCGACGCCGACCGCCTCACGGAGCGCTTCACCGGACCTGCCCTCGAGGCGCGGAAGGCGAACTACGTGATCCGCGGCTCGATCGCCGAGCACCCCGCGCTGCCGGCCATCCCCGCGTCACCCCTCACCCTCACACTGCCGCAGCAGGCCACCGGATGGCCGCGCACCGTGCTCACGATCGCCAAGAACAGCGACGACGAGACGGTCGCTCCGACCGCCCTCGTGCTGCGCCAGGAGTCGCCGCGCGAGAACTACAAGGTGCTCTACGCGACCGCGCTCGTGCCCGACGCCGATGTGCCCGAGGTCGCTCCGGCCAGCATCGGCGCCCCGCCGATCAACCCCGAGTTCAAGGGCCTGGTCATGCCGACCGGCCAGGTCGCCCCGGCCTACGCCGACGTGCTGCTCAAGGGCGACGAGTCGCAGTACGCGCCCTTGTTCGACCCCGAGGGCGACGTGATCCGCCAGCAGCTGGGCGTCGAGGGCCAGCAGGCCATCGCCGAGGCGCTGCCCGACACGGCCGACATCGCGTTCTCGAACGAGGTCGGTGCGAGCCCCACGGTCGCGCTCGCCACGAACGACTCCGGTGCGCTCGTGACGGTCTCGCTGAAGCAGACCGAGAAGGTCACGCCGAACGACGGCGGTACGATCGGCTTCGAGGCCGGCGCGCCGGGCGCTGCCCTGTCCGGCTTCAGCGAGAAGAGCGCGAAGGGCGTGCAGCGCGTGATCGGCATCCAGCTCATGTTCTACGTCCCAGCGGTCGGTTCCGACGAGCAGATCCGCCTGCTCGGCTGGTCGGAATCCCTCATCGGAGCATCGGAGGTCCAGTGACGAACGCCGTCCCCCCGCAACAGCCCGCGAACCTTCGAGGCGCCGTCGACCTGTCCGCGCTCGTCCACCGCGACGAGCGGCGGGCGGATGCCGCACCCGGCGGTGACGCGGCCGGCCGCGCTCCGGGCGGCGTGGTCGTCGCAACCGACGACCAGGGCTTCGGGCAGGTGCTCGAGCTCTCGCGTACGGTCCCCGTGGTGGTGGCGCTGTGGGCGTCGTGGAGCGAGCAGTCCGTGCAGCTCGTCGAGACGCTCGAGCGACTCGTCCGCGCTCGCGCGGGCCGACTCGTGCTCGCCGCAGCCGACGCCGACCAGAGCCCGCAGCTCGTGCAGGCCCTGCAGGCGCGGGCGATCCCCACGCTCGTCGCGCTCGTCGGCGGGCAGCCCGTCCCACTGTTCGAGGGCGTCCAGCCCGACGACGTGATCGAGCAGGTGTTCGACCAGCTGCTCGAGATCGCCGAGCGCAACGGCGTGAACGGCCGCGTGCCCGCCGACGACGAGACCGCGGAGCCGGGCGAGGCGGAGGAGCCGGTCGAGGCGCCGCTGCCGCCGCTGCACCAGGAGGCGTTCGACGCGATCAGCCGCGGCGACTTCGCCGCCGCGGCATCCGCGTACCGCACGGCCATCGCCCAGGACCCGCGCGACGACCTCGCGGTCGCGGGCCTCGCGCAGGCGAATCTGCTCGGCCGGCTGCAGGGGAAGACGCTCGACGAGATCCGCAATCGCGCGGCATCCGCGCCGGAGGACCTCGACGCGCAGCTCGACGTCGCCGACCTCGACCTCTCCGGCGGACACGTCGACGACGCCTTCGCGCGCCTGCTCGACCTGTTCCCGAAGCAGGACCCGGACGGCAAGAACACCGTGCGGGAGCGGCTCCTCGAGCTGTTCCAGGTGGTCGGCGTCGAGGACCCCCGCGTGACCGCGGCACGCCGCCGGCTCGCGATGCTGCTGTACTGAGGTCTCGGTACGCGCCCGGCTCCGCCGGGTGCTACTCGACCACCGGGCCTCGGTACGCGCTTCGACCGCCGCTCACTCGGGCTGGAACCACACGGCCGCGAGCGGCGGCAGCGTGAACACGGCCGACGCGGGCTTGCCGCCCCACGGCTCGTCGGTCGCGTCGACCCCGCCGAGGTTGCCCACGCCCGAGCCGCCGAACTCCGCGGCATCCGTGTTCAGCACCTCGCGCCAGCGGCCGGCCGTCGGGACCCCGAGGCGGACGCCCTCGTGCGGGCGTCCGGCGAAGTTCACGATGCACAGCAACGGCCGGCGTTCGCCGTCGTATCGGAGGAACGCGATCACGTTCATCTCGGCCGCGCCGCCCTCGACCCAGTCGAAACCGGCCGAGTCGTCATCGAGCTGCCAGAGCGCGGGCGTCTCGCGGTAGCGGCGGTTCAGCGCACCGACGAGTTCGGCGAGCTGCCGGTGGCTCGGCTGGTCGAGGATCCACCAGTCGAGGCCGCGTTCCTCGCTCCACTCGGAGAGCTGCCCGAACTCCTGCCCCATGAACAGCAGCTGCTTGCCGGGATGCGCCCACATGTACGCCAGGTAGGCGCGCGTGTTCGCGAGCTGCTGCCAGTGGTCGCCGGGCATCTTGCGCACGAGCGAACCCTTGCCGTGCACGACCTCGTCGTGGCTGATCGGCAGGATGAAGTGCTCGCTGAACGTGTACAGGAACGAGAACGTCAACTCGCCGTGGTGGTGCGCGCGGTACATCGGATCGCGCTGGATGTACTGCAGGGTGTCGTGCATCCACCCCATGTTCCACTTGTAGCCGAAGCCGAGGCCGCCTGCGGTGGTGGGGGCGGTGACGCCGGGCCAGCTCGTGGACTCCTCGGCGATCATCACGATGCCGGGGTTGCGCTTGTACGCCGTCGCGGTGGCCTCCTGCAGGAAGCCGATCGCCTCGAGGTGCTCGCGCCCGCCGTACCAGTTCGGCAGCCACTCGCCGTCCTCGCGCGAGTAGTCGAGGTAGAGCATGGATGCCACGGCGTCGACGCGCAGGCCGTCGACGTGCATCTCCTCCAGCCAGAACAGCGCGTTCGCGACGAGGAAGTTGCGCACGCGCGGGTTCCCGTAGTCGAAGACGAGCGTGCCCCAGTCCATCTGCTCGCCGCGCCGCGGGTCGGCGTGCTCGTACAGCGGGTCGCCGTCGAAGCGGGCGAGCGCCCACTCGTCCTTGGGGAAGTGCCCGGGCACCCAGTCCATGATCACGCCGATGCCGGCCTGGTGCAGCCGGTCGATGAGGTACTTCAGGTCGTCGGGGCTGCCGAAGCGCGACGTGATCGCGAAGTAGCCGGTGACCTGGTAGCCCCACGACCCGCCGAACGGATGCTCCGCCAGGGGCATGAACTCGACGTGCGTGTAGCCCAGCCAGTCGAGGTACTCGATGAGCTCGTCGGCGACGTCGCGGTACCCCTTGCCGGGCCGCCACGACCCGAGGTGCAGCTCGTAGACGCTCATGGGCAGCTCGTGCGGGTTGGAGTGCGCGCGCCGCGACATCCATTCGCCGTCCTGCCACTCGTGATGCGAGGTCGCGACGACCGACGCGGTCGCGGGGGCGACCTCGGCGCGCCGCGCCATCGGGTCGGCCTTCATGATCCACGCGCCCGACTGGGGAACCTATGTGTTCGACTTCGGTCGGCACGAGGTTCGGAACTTCCTCATGGCGAACGCCATCTACTGGCTGGAGGAGTTCCACGTCGACGGCCTGCGGGTCGACGCGGTCGCCTCGATGCTCTACCTGGACTACTCCC
>DASTQT010000078.1:0-3170 GCA_035761605.1 Agromyces sp.
TCCCTTCGCTCCTCCGCGAGGGCACGGGCGTCGTGGTCTCGCCGCTCATCGCGCTGATGCACGACCAGGTCGACGCGCTGATCCGCAACGGCGTCCGCGCGGGCTACCTGAACTCGTCGCAGTCGTCCGCCGAACGTGCGCAGGTCGAGCGCGCGTACGTCGCGGGCGAGCTCGACCTGCTCTACGTCGCGCCCGAGCGGCTCGGGTCCGAGCAGACCAAGCGGTTCCTCGAGCGCGGAACGATCGCGCTGTTCGCGATCGACGAGGCGCACTGCGTCGCGCAGTGGGGCCACGACTTCCGGCCCGATTACCTCGCGCTCGCCGAGCTCGCCGAGCGCTGGCCCGACGTACCGCGCATCGCGCTCACGGCCACCGCGACCGAGGCGACGCACCGCGAGATCACCGAGCGCCTCTCCCTCGGCGAGGCCCGGCACTTCGTCTCGAGCTTCGACCGGCCCAACATCCAGTACCGCATCGCGCCGAAGCTCGACGTGCGCAAGCAGCTGCTCGACTTCGTCCGCACCGAGGGCCGCGACGCCGACGGGCACCCGGTCGCCGGCATCGTCTACGCGCTCTCGCGAGCGAGCACCGAGAAGTTCGCGTCGTTCCTCGCCGCGAACGGCGTCGACGCGATGCCCTACCACGCAGGCCTCGACGCCCAGACGCGCCGGCGCACGCAGGAGCGCTTCCTCCGCGAGGACGGGGTCGTGGTCGTCGCGACGATCGCGTTCGGCATGGGCATCGACAAGCCCGACGTGCGCTTCGTCGCGCACGTCGACCTGCCGAAGTCGGTCGAGGGCTACTACCAGGAGACCGGGCGCGCGGGCCGCGACGGCCTGCCCGCGACGGCGTGGCTCGCCTACGGCCTGCAGGATGTCGTGCAGCAGCGTCGCATGATCGACGAGAGTCCTGGCGACCTCGCGCACCGTCGCCGGCTGGCATCGCACCTCGACGCGATGCTCGCCCTGTGCGAGACCGTGCAGTGCCGGCGCCAGAACCTGCTCGCGTACTTCGGCGAGCAGAGCGCCGCGTGCGGCAACTGCGACACGTGCCTCGAGCCGCCCGAGTCGTGGGATGGCACGGTCCCCGCGCAGAAGGTCATGTCGACCATCGTGCGGCTGCAGCGCGAGCGCAACCAGCGCTTCGGCGCCGGACACCTCGTCGACATCCTCCGCGGAAAGCGCACCGCGCGCGTCGAGCAGTACGTCCACGATCGTCTGGCCACGTGGTCGATCGGCGACGACCTCTCCGAGGCGCAGTGGCGCGGCGTCGTGCGCCAGCTGCTCGCGCAGGGGCTCCTGCAGTCGGTGGGCGAGTACGGCGTGCTGGCCCTGACGGATGACTCGGCCGACGTGCTCTCGGGCGAGCGCCCGGTCGCGTTCCGCACCGAGCCCGAGCGTCCGGTCCGGTCCTCGCGCTCCGCGCGCGCGGCCACCCCGGCCGCGGCCGACCTCGCCCCCGCCGACGCCGGATTGTTCGAGGCGTTGCGCGCATGGCGGGCCGGCGAGGCGCGCGAGCAGGGCGTACCCGCGTACATCGTGTTCGGCGACGCGACCCTGCGCGCCGTCGCCGCGCGGCGCCCGGCCAGCCTCGGCGAGCTCGACGGCATCTCCGGCATCGGAGCGAAGAAGCTCGAGGCCTACGGCGACGCGCTCGTGCGCGTCGTCGCCGAGCACGCGGGCTGAGTCGCGAGAGCGGCCCTCGCTTCGCCTCCGCATCCGCCCCGCTCGCGCGGACCGTGGGACCTTAGTACCCCTGGCCGGCCCGACGCGCTCGCTAGCCTCGCGCCAAGAGCCGCGGTCGCGCGGACGTGGAGGGGGAGCCGTCATGTCAACACCCCAGGTGAGTCGCCCGGTCACGATCACCCTCATCGGAGGGCTCGCGTTCATCGCGGGTGCGATCGACATGATCTCCGGCGTCCTCCTGTTCTTCCGCCTGCCGAACGAGGAGGTCGTCGCGAGCTTCGGCGGTTCCGGCGGCCTCATCGCCGCGGCGATCGGGTCGATCGTCGTGGGCCTGATCACGGCGGTGCTCGGTGGCGGTCTGCTGCGCGGCAGCAACCCCGCCCGGCTCATCGTCACGGTGCTCCAGGTGCTCTCGATCCTCGGGTCCCTGTTCATGGCGGTGGCCTACATCGGCGACCCGTCGGTGATCGGGGAATGGCTCGGACTGGCCGTCTCGGTCGTCCTGCTGATCCTGCTCTGGACGCCGAAGGCGAGCCGGTTCTTCACGGGGTCGAGCACGTCCGCCGCGTCGTGATGAGCGAACGAGGGATCGTCGGCGTGCGCCGTCCGGCGGCGGTGACCGTGGTCGGCGCGCTCGTGTGGGTGAACGCCGCACTGGACCTCGTCGCGGGCTTCTTCCTCCTGATCGGCGCGACCATCGGCGGCGACGACCAGGCGACCCGGACGACGTGGGCGGTCATGGGCTCGGTCTCGCTGCTCGTGGGCGCACTCGCGGCGGTGATCGCGTTCGGGCTGATGCGCGGCAACCCGATCGCGCGCATCGCGATCACGGCGATCGAGCTCGTCTCGATCGCGGGATCGGTGAGCGCCGCGATCGCGAACCCGTCGAGTGCGGCCAACGAGATCGTCAGCGCCCTCGTGGCGCTCGCGATCATCCTGCTGCTGTGGTCGGCGGAGTCGACGCGCTTCTTCCGCGGCCTCGCAGCCGACCAGCCGACCGCCTGATCCTCCGCGCGACTTGTCGATCGTCCAACGGTGTGCGATCCGTGTCTTGTGGGGTTCCACAATTCGGCGCGGATGGCGTGAACACCGGTTTGTAGGCGGCGGACGCACTTTTTCGGCGGTGCCGGACCCGGCCATACCGTGGGGGAGGCCCTGATCCGCGTACGAAGGACGAACCGACGATGGTCGACACGGCATCCCGAACCGACACCACCCCCGCGCCGAAGGTCGAGCGCCCAGGCACCACCGCGAGTGCCTCCGAGGCGACGCCCGCCAACACCCCGATCGACGCGGCCGCAGCCCCCGTGGTCGATGTCGCGGCCCTCGGCCGGCAACTGCTCGGCACCGGGCCCGACGCGCGGATCGCGGCACGCGAGCGTGCCGCCGACCCGGCGTTCCAGCGCATCGAGGGCCAGTCGATGGCCGAGCACCGCGAACGCGTGCTCGGGCAGCTGAAGCTGCTCGTCGAGTCGGGCGCGGTGC
>DASTQT010000079.1:0-6242 GCA_035761605.1 Agromyces sp.
GTACGGCTCGCTCGGCGCGACGGGGCTCGGCCACGGCACCCCCGACGCGGTCGTCGCCGGCCTCGCCGGCCTGACGCCGCACGACTGCGACCCCGACGACGTGCGCGGCGCCTGGTCACGGCTCGGCACCGGCGGCGCCGACATCCGGCTCTTCGGCCGCCATCCGGTCACGATGACCCAGTCCGACGTCACCCTCGAGCCGCGGACGCGGCTTCCCGGCCACCCCAACGCGATGACGCTGCAGGCGTGGGGCGACGACGACGCGCTGCCGATCGCCGAGGAGACGTACTACTCCGTGGGCGGCGGCTTCATCCGCCGCGAGGGCGACGCGCCCGAGCAGGCCGAGGCCCTGCGCCATCCGCTGCCCTACTCGAACGCCGCCGAGCTGCTGGCGCTCTGCGACGAGCACGGCGTGAACTTCTGCGACGTCGCGTGGCGCAACGAGGTCGCGGTGCACGGCGAGGAGGGCATCGTCGCCGGCCTCGACGCGATCTGGGGCGCGATGGCCGTATGCGTCGAGCACGGCCTGCACACCGAGGGCACGCTGCCCGGCATCCTCAAGGTGAAGCGCCGCGCACCCGAGGTGCGCCGCCGGCTCGAGGAGTACGACCGCGACGAGCACGTGCGCGACACCTCGACCGAGTGGCTGCACGCGTTCGCGCTCGCGGTCAACGAGGAGAACGCGTCGGGCGGCCGCGTGGTCACGGCGCCGACGAACGGCGCCGCCGGGATCATCCCGGCGGTCGGCCACTACTACCTGCGCTTCGTGCCGGGTGCCGACCAGGAGGGCATCCGCCGCTACCTGCTCACGGCCGCCGCGATCGCGAGCCTCGTGAAGAAGAACGCGTCGATCTCGGGGGCCGAGGGCGGCTGCCAGGCCGAGGTCGGCTCGGCGTGCGCGATGGCCGCGGGCGCCCTGTGCGCCGTGCTCGGCGGCACGCCGCGCCAGATCGAGAACGCGGCCGAGATCGCCATGGAGCACCACCTGGGCCTCACCTGCGATCCCGTCGCGGGCCTCGTGCAGGTGCCGTGCATCGAGCGCAACGCGATCGCCGCGTCGACCGCCGTGTCGGCCGCGCGCCTCGCGCTCCACGGCGACGGCACGCACGTCGTCTCGCTCGACACCGTCATCGAGACGATGCGGCAGACCGGTCTCGACATGATGACCAAGTACAAGGAGACGAGCGAGGGCGGCCTCGCGGTGAACGTCATCGAGTGCTGACCCCGGTCGGCCTTCCGCGGCCCCGGAGCGGACCGTGTCCCCCGATTTGGTCCCTACTGCCGGATGGCACGACTCTGGCAAGGTAGCCGGGTGGACCCGAACATCGACCCCAACGTACTCGGCGGCATGAGCGCGGCCGTGCTCATCATCGGCTCGCTCATCTACCTGGCCCTCATCGCGCTCAGCCTGTGGATCGGCTACCTGATCATCAAGGCGGCGGTGCGCAACGGCCTGCGCGACCACACGCTCTGGCTCGAGTCCCGGCGGGGCCCGCTGCGCTGAGCGGATGGCGCGGCGCGTGCGTCCGCGCAGTCGCGCTGTCCCCCGATCGCCGCTCCCCGACCGCCGCGTCAGCAGGCGCACTCGATGGGCGGCGCGTCACTCGCGACGTTCGTGAGCGTGTCGACCGGATGCCGCTCGCGGCCCGCGTCGCGCTCGACCTCGAAGCCCTCACGCGCCCAGTACTCGAACCCGCCGAGCATCTCCTTCACCGGATGTCCGAGCGTCGCGAACGCGAGCGCCGCGCGCGTCGCGCCGTTGCATCCGGGGCCCCAGCAGTAGACGACGACGGGCGTGCCAGGGGCGATGCGCCGCGCGGCCTCCTCGGCGATCCGGCGTCCGGGCAGGTGCACGGCGCCCGGGATGCGACCGGCCGCCCACGCGGCTTCGCTGCGCGTGTCGACGAGCACGAACCCGGCGTCGGGGGACGCGAGCGCCGCCGCGACGTCGGACACGTCGGTCTCGAATCCGAGCCGGGCGCGGAAGTGGCGGACGGCGTCCTCGGGCGCGGCGACGTGGTCGAAGAGTCCGGTGCCGGCGGGAGCGTGGGTCGTCGTGGTCATGCCCCGATGCTCGCATCCGACCGCCGGGCGCCGCGGCGCAGATCCCGACGCGGATGCGCGAGATCCTGCCGATCCGTGCGCCGCGTCAGGCGCCGTCGAAGAACGCCGCGACCGCCGCGCCGAGCGCGTGGAGGTCGTCGACGTGCGCGAGCTCGCGTGCCGAGTGCATCGACAGGAGCGGCGGGCCGACGTCGACCGTGCGGATGCCGAGGCGCGTCGCCGTGAGCGGACCGATCGTCGTCCCGCACGGGATCGAGTTGTTGGAGACGAAGGGCTGCGTCGGCACATCGGCCGCGCGGCACGCCGCCGCCCAGCGCGCCGAGCCCGCGGCCTCCGTCGCATACCGCTGGTTGGCGTTGAGCTTCAGCAGCGGTCCGCCGCCGAGCACCGGCCGGTTCACGGGGTCGTGCCGCTCGGGGTAGTTCGGATGCACGGCGTGCCCGGCGTCGCTCGACACGTGCCACGATGCGGCGAACGCGCGGCGGCGCTCCTCGACGCCCGCGCCGAGCCCGGCGCCGATCCGCGTGAGCACGTCGTCGAGGAACGGCCCGCTCGCCCCCGAGCGGGACTCGGAGCCGAGCTCCTCGTGGTCGAACGCCGCGAGCACGCTGACGTGGCCCGCGTCGGCGGGCGCCGCCAGCAGCGCCGTGAGGCCCGCGTGCACCGAGGTCAGGTTGTCCATGCGTCCCGAGGCGAGGAACACGTCGCCGCGGCCGAAGCGCGCGGGCGCCGCCGCGTCGGCGACGTGCACGTCGTACCCGGCGACCTCATCGGGGTCGACGCTCGCGAGGCCGGCGAGGTGCGCGACCACGTCGGCCGGCTCGGGGCCGCCCTCGACGCCCCAGATGGGCTGCACGTGCCGCTGCTTGTCGAGCGTGAGCCCGTCGGTGTTGACGCCCCGGTCGAGGTGGACCGCGAGCTGCGGGATGCGCAGCAGCGGACCGGTCGCGACGAGGTGCGTCGCGCCATCCGTCGTGACCAGGCGGCCGGCGAGCCGCAGCTCGCGGTCGAGCCACGAGTTGAGCAGCGGACCGCCGTACACCTCGACGTTCGCCTGGGAGAGCCCGGCCGCGGCGCTCGACGGGTTCGGCTTGAGCTTGAACGACGGCGAGTCGGTGTGCGCGCCGAGGATCCGGAACGGGGTCACGGGCCCGGCGCCCTCGGGCTGCACCCACGCGATCACCGCGCCGTCGCGCACGACCACGCGGCGGCCCGGCCCGGTCGGCCACGCGTCGCCCTCGTCGAGCCGGTCGAACCCGGCCGCCTCGAGACGCCGGGCCACCTCCTCGGCAGCGTGGTACGACGACGGAGATGCCGTCACGAATGCGGTGAAGTCCTCGATGTACGCGTCGACGTCAGGGATGCCCATCCCACCATCCTCCCGCATCGCCGGGCGCCTCCTGCTCAGGCGAAGCGCACGGTCGCCTGCAGGCGCGAGCGCACCTCCATGACCTCCGCCCCGCCGAGCTGCGGCGAGCCGGGGATGCCCTCACGGACGGCGCTGGCCAGCCGCGACCGGCGCACGAGCACGACCACCGCGCCGCGCACCGTGCCGCCGACCTCGAGCGGGACGGCCGCGTCCTCGTCGGGCACCACGACCACGAGCGCCGTCGGCTTGACGCGCGCGGCGCGCCCGATCGCCTTCGCGCGAGCCGCGAGCGCCCGGATGGGCCGTTCGCCGCCGAGCGCCTCGCCGACGAGCTCGCCGCGCTTGAGCGCGACCGGGCCGCCCCAGTCCTCGGACTGGATCGCGATGAGCCCGGTGGGGCCGAGCACGAGGTGGTCGAGCTTCGGCGGCAGGCCGGGCCCCGCCGCATCCGTCGCCACGTCGTGCCAGACGGTGTACGCGATGCCGAGCGTCGCGAGCGCGCGTGCGGTGTCCTCCTCGGCGAGCGCGTCGGCGAGCACATGGCGGATGTCGCGGGGCGCGCTCCGCACGAGCGCGGCGTCGTACGGGTCCTCGAGCGTGACGCCGCGGCCCGCCCATTCGCGGATGAGCGCGAGGTACCGCTCGCGCGACAGGCCGCCCGGGTGTCCGTAGGAGCGGGCGAGCGGCCGGGAGTCGCGCCGGGGCCGCGGGGCGGCGGGCGCCCACGGCTCGTGCGGTGCGTCGGACGGGGCGACGGTCCGGATGCCGCGGTCGAACGCGGCCCTGGCCTCCGGGGTGCCGACGAGCTCCCAGGCCGCCTGGACGGCATGGAACCTGGTCGCGTCGCCGCCGGTGTCGGGGTGGGCGTGTCGCAGTGCGCGCCGGTACGCGAGGCGGAGCGCCGCGGCATCCGCGTCGGAGGGCACGCCGAGCACCTCGTAGGGCGACTCGGAGAGAGGGCTGTCGGGCATCGGCTCGCTTTCGGTGCGAGCACGAGGATACCGCCGCTCACCCGCGAGGACGCCCCGAACGGGCGCCGGGTGCTCTCGAGCCGCGGCGCAGCCGCGGATCAGTCGCGGCTCAGTCGGCGGGGCGCAGCAGGCCGCCCGCGACCAGCTCGCGCACGGCCGCGGCGAGTTCGTCCCACAACTCGGCCGCGTCGGCGTCGAGCAGCTGCGCGATCGCGTCGGAGAGCACGCCGAGCGGCAGCTCTCCGTCGGCGGCGCCGACGAGCGCGGCGAGCCCGGTGCCCGCGTCGACGACCCGGCCGAAGCCGCCGCCCTGGCGCAGGAGGATGACGGTGGGCTGCTCGGCGCCGGGCCAGTGGTGGCGCTCCTCCGTGACGTCCGGGGCGACCGCGACCCTGAGGTCGCGCAGCGCGTCGTCGTCGAGCGCGGCGAGCCGATCGGACGCGGCGACGCAGTCCGCGAGGTGCGTTCCGAGTCCACCGGGGGTCTCGCCGAGCGGGCCGTGCAGGCGTTCGGCGCGGGCCAGCCGCGGCGCACGCCCATCGCCCTCGGCGGGACGGCGCAGCAGCACGTAGCCGAAGCCGACCGACTCGACCCCGCGCTCGGCGAAGTCGTCGAGCCAGGAGCGGTGCAGCGCCTCGAACTCGGGCGTCCCCGGCCGCGTGCCGCCGTCGCGGATCCAGGTCTCGGCGTACTCGCTCGGGTCCTGCCGCTCGCGCTCGACGATCCAGTACTCCAGGCCGGATGCCGCGGCCCAGCCGGTCACGCGTTCGACCCCGTCGTCGAGCTCACCCGGGTCGGCCGCGCGCCGGTACTCCCAATTGCCGAGCAGCTGCGCGATACCGCCGGGCGCGAGGTGCCCCGCCGCGCCGCGCACCACGGCCTCGACGATGCCGTCGCCGACGAGGCCGCCGTCCCGGTACTCGTACGCGGGCACGCCCTCGCGCCGGGGCGTGATCACGAACGGCGGGTTGGACACGATCCGGTCGACCCGCTCACCCGCGACGGGGTCGTACAGGCTGCCGGCTCGGAACTCGATGCCGTCGAGCCGGTTGAGCCGCGCATTCAACCGCGCGTACCGCAACGCCCGCTCGGAGATGTCGGTGGCCACGACGCGATCGCTGAACCGCGACGCGTGCATGGCCTGGATGCCGCACCCGGTTCCGAGGTCGAACGTCGTGCCGGCGTGCTGCTGGAGGAGCAGCCCGCTCAGCGTCGTGGACGCGCCGCCGACGCCGAGCACGTGCTCCTCGGGCAGTGCGCCGCCGGTCGCGAGCTCGCCGAGGTCGGAGGCGATCCACCACTCCCCGTCGCCGACCGCGTCGGCGAACGCGTACGGCCGGAGGTCGGCGCGCGGACGCGCCGTGTCGCCGTCCTTCCCTTCGAGCTCCACGAGACCGAGCCCGACGGCGCCGTCGAGCCCGAGCGTGGGCAGCGCAGCTGCGAGGTCGGCGGATGACACGGCCGCGCCGAGCACGAAGCAGCGAACGAGCGTCGCGAGCGGCCGGTCCGCGGCATCCGCCCGCTCGAGCGCGCGGAGCGCCGGAACTCGATGACCGCGCCGGAGCGCCGCGCCCGGATGCGTCGACTCCGCGGCGGCACCTCGTTCCCACAGCGCGTCGATCGCGGTGACCGAGAACCGGGCCGACGCCAGGTCGGCCGCGAGCGAGTCGACCTGCGCCTCATCGATCACGGAATCCACCCGACCATTCAACCAGCCGGGTGCGCGGGGACCTGCGTCGCGCGATGGTCACCCCGATGACATCTCCCGTCCATCCCGGGACGCACGGCGTAACCCGGCCGACACACGCGCCGCGTAGCGTCGGTTACGATCGGACGAG
>DASTQT010000080.1:0-6033 GCA_035761605.1 Agromyces sp.
ACACCGCGAGGCGGTTGAGCTCGACCGGGTTGCGCAACGGCGGCTCGTTCTCGATGAGCTGGTTGGCCGCCTCGATGCGGAACTTCGGCTTCGACGTGCGGGCCGGCGCGCCGCGGCGCAGCCACGCGAGCTCCTTGCGCATGAGGTTCTGGCGCTTGGCCTCGGATGCCGCGGCCATCCGGTCGCGCTCGACGCGCTGCAGCACGTATGCCGCATAGCCGCCCTCGAACGGCTCGACGATCCCGTCGTGCACCTCCCACGTGGTCGTGCACACCTCGTCGAGGAACCAGCGGTCGTGCGTGACGACCACGAGCGCGCCGTCGTTCGCCGCCCAGCGGCCCTTCACGTGCCCGGCGAGCCACGCGATGCCCTCGACGTCGAGGTGGTTCGTGGGCTCGTCGAGGAAGAGCACGTCCCAGTCGCCGATGAGCAGCGCCGCGAGTCCCACGCGGCGGCGCTGGCCACCGGACAGGTCGCGCACGCGGCCGTGCCACGGCACGTCGGCGAGCAGGCCCGCGATCACGTCGCGCACCTTCGCGTCGCCCGCCCAGACGTGCTCCTCGATGCCGCCCACGACCGCCTCGGCGACGGTCGCATCGGGGTCGACCGTGTCGCCCTGGTCGAGCATGCCGATGCGGATGCCGCGGCGCACCGTGACGCGCCCGCCATCGGGTTCGAGCCGCCCCGACAGCAGCTTCAGCAGCGTCGACTTGCCGTCGCCGTTGCGGCCCACGATGCCGATGCGATCGCCCTCGTCGATGCCGAGGGTGACCTCGTCGAAGACGGTGCGCGTGGGGAACTCGAGGTGCAGGCGCTCGGCGCCGAGGAGGTGTGCCATGTGGCAGCCAGCCTACTTCGCGCTCAGCGGGTGAGGACGCGCGCGCCGTGCACCGGTCCGTGCACACGCACCGCGGTGAGGCGCGCCGCGGAGAGCGCGACCTGCAGCTCGATCGCCGAGTCGGCGTCGTCGACGAGGAACGCGACGGTCGGCCCCGACCCGGAGATGAGGCCCGCGATCGCGCCGTTGTCCTCGCCGAGCTGGAGGATGCCCGCGAGGCCGGGCGCGAGCGACAGCGCGGCCGACTGGAGGTCGTTGTGCAGCGCGGCGGCGAGCCGCCGTGCATCGCCGGCGCGCAGCGCCTGCAGCACGGCCGAATCGACCGTGGGCGAGTCGAGCCCTGCGCCCGCGCCGCGCGAGTGGTCGCGCCATTCGGGTTCGAGGCCGGCGTCGCGCCGGCGATCGAGCTCGCGGTACACGGCCGGCGTGGAGAGCCCGAACTCGGCGACGGCGAGCACCCAGTGGAAGGAGCCCGTCGCGAGCGCCGGGCTGAGCCGGTCGCCGCGCCCGGTGCCGATCGCGGTGCCGCCCGAGAGCGCGAACGGCACGTCGGCGCCGAGCGACGCGGCGAGCGCGTGCAGCTCCTCCTTCGGCAGCGCGGTGCCCCAGAGCGCGTCGCACGCGACGAGGGTCGCCGCGGCATCCGCCGACCCGCCGCCCATGCCGCCCGCGATGGGAACGTGCTTGTCGATCTCGAGGCGCACGCCGCCGGGCACGCCCGCATGCCGCGCGAGCAGCTTCGCGGCGCGGATCGCGAGGTTCGAGGCATCCGTCGGCAGCAGCGACGAGTCGACCGAGCCCGAGAACGCGACGGAGAACTCGTCGTCGGGCCAGGCGCGCACGTCCTCGTAGAGCGACACCGCCTGGTAGGCGGTCGCGACGTCGTGGTACCCGTCGGCGTCGAGCGCACCGACCCGCATGAAGACGTTGATCTTGCCGGGCGCCCGGACGTGCACCGCCTCGTCGGTCGCCGCGAACGTCATGCGTTCAACGCTAGGGCATGCGCTCGTCGACCCGCGCCAGCCACTCGCGCATCACGGCCTTGACGTCGGCGATGCGCGAGCCGTCGGGCATGCGACCCCAGGTGAGCGAGATCGACGCGCGTCCCTCGTCGCGCGGACTCGACCCGGCGAGCACGAACTCGCCG
Source organism: Agromyces sp. (assembly GCA_035761605.1). Lineage (GTDB taxonomy): Bacteria > Actinomycetota > Actinomycetes > Actinomycetales > Microbacteriaceae > Agromyces. Next base: position 1,986 of record DASTQT010000080.1, read on the forward strand.
CCGTCGAGGTGGAACCGCGCGGTCGGATGCCGCGCCGACGTGTTGCGCGCGAGCGGCTGGACGCCGGTCTCCGCGGCCACCACGTCGGCGAGCGCTTCGAGCGCCGCGACGGGCTCGACCGCGACGACGCGCGACACGCTCGCCTCGAACGTGCCGTCCTGTCGCTGCCCGGGGTCGCGGATGCCGCGCGCCTGCTCGTACGCGACGGTCACGTGCTGCGACCACCAGGGGTGGACGCCCTGGTCGGCGACGAGCCACGCGGCCGTCTCGGCGTGCCGCCAGTCCGAGGCGCCGGCGTCGTCGAGGATCGCGAACCACTCCTCGCGGGACTTGCCCGTGGCATCCTGCACGGAGCGCTCGCCAGCGGCGTCGCCGGAGGATCCGATGCTGCCGTCCGTCATGCCCTCACGGTACTCCCCGGCATGGGCGCGCCCGCAAGGCCTAGGCGACGGCGGCGGATGCCGCGGCGCGCGCGATGCGCAGGAAGTCGTCGACCGTGAGCTGCTCGCCACGAGCCTGCGGGTCCACGCCGGCTCGAGCGAGCACGTCGCTCGCGACCGCGGCCGACCCGCCGAGCCGCGCGGAGAGCGACTGCCGCAGCATCTTGCGCCGCTGCTGGAACGCGGCGTCCACGAGCTCGAACACCGCGAGGCGCTCGGCCTCGGTGCCGGGCGGGTCGCCGGGTGCGCCGTCGCGCTCGAAGCCGACGAGCACGGAGTCGACGTTCGGAACCGGCCAGAACACCATCCGCGAGACCTGGCCGGCGATGCGCCACCGCCCGTACCAGGCGGCCTTGACGCTCGGGCCGCCGTACACCTTCGAGCCGGGCTCGGCCGCGAGCCGGTGCCCGACCTCGGCCTGCACCATGACGATGCCCGACTGCAGCGACGGGAACCGTTCGAGCAGGTGCAGCAGCACGGGCACCGACACGTTGTACGGCAGGTTCGCGACGAGCCGCACGGGCTCGCCGGGCAGCTCCTCGATGCGCAGGGCATCGGCGTGCACGACCGTGAGGTTCGTGCCCGGTTGCATGACCTTCACGGTGTGCGGCAGCTGCGCGGCGAGCCGCCCGTCGATCTCGACGGCGATGACGTCGGCGCCGGCCTCGAGCAGCCCGAGCGTGAGCGAGCCGAGTCCGGGCCCGATCTCGAGCACGGTCTCGCCGCGCTCGACGCCGGCGGTCTGCACGATGCGGCGCACGGTATTGGCGTCGTGCACGAAGTTCTGGCCGAGCTTCTTGGTGGGCGTGACGCCCAGGAGGTCGGCGAGGTCGCGGATCTCGGCGGGGCCGAGCAGGCGCGGCGTGCGGTCGGCGCCGTCGGCCTCGTGCCGATGCGCGTTCACGCCCTGCTCCCCCGCACGGTCTCGATGGTGCGACAGGTCGGGCCTGCCTCGGTCGCGGCGCGCCGCATCATGACGAACCCGCGGTGCCGGATGTCGCGAGGCCGTCGCTCCACGACCCGTACGCGCCCACGGAGTTCTCGGCGACCTGCGCGCAGAGCTCGTCGAGATCGGCGTCGAGCACGTGGGCCATGAACCGCATGGTGTGCGGCACGAGGTACGGCGCGTTGGGCCGGCCGCGGAGCGGCGCGGGCGTCAGGTACGGGGCGTCCGTCTCGACGAGGATGCGCTCGCGCGGCAGCACGCGGAGCGCCTCGCGCAGGTTCTCGGCGTTCTTGAACGTGATGTTGCCGGCGAACGAGCAGTACCAGCCCGAGTCGCCCGCGAGGCGGGCGAGCTCCTCGCCGCCCGAGAAGCAGTGAAAGATCGTCGTCTCGGGCGCGCCGACCCGCCGCAGGGTCGCGACGACCTCGTCGTGCGCGTCGCGGTCGTGGATCTGCAGCGCGACGCCGTGGCGCTTCGCGATGTCGATGTGCGCCTCGAACGAGCGGAACTGCGCGTCGCGTCCGTCGTCGCCGGTGCGGTAGAAGTCGAGTCCGGTCTCGCCGACGGCGCGCACGCGCGGCTGGGCGGCGAGTTCGTCGATCACGGCGAGGGCGGCGTCGAGCTCGCCGCGCGCGTCGAGTTCGGGCGCCTCGTTCGGGTGCAGCGCGACGGCCGCGAGCAGGCGCGGCTCGCGCGCGGCGAGTTCGGCCGACCAGCGGCTGGTCGCGACATCCGTGCCGACCTGCACCGCGCCGGCGACGCCGACGGATGCCGCGCGCTCGAGGTGCTCGTGCGCGGTCAGGGGCAGCGCACCGTCGGCGATCTCGAGGTGCGTGTGGTTGTCGTACACGGGGACCCGGAGCGGTTCGGGCAGCGGCGGGTACTCGGCCGCCCGGCCGCCGTCGGACCGGGTGCGGAGGTGGGTCGCGCCATCCGCGCCAGCCGTCACTCAGCCACCTCGACGCGCGGGAACAGCGGCTCGAGCGCCGACACGCGCGTGCCGACCGGCCACTCGTACGCCAGGTCGATGCGCTGGTCGTCGACCGCGCCCGAGGCGCCGAGCGCGGACCACAGCTTGGCCGTCGCCTTCGGCAGGACCGGCGAGAGCAGGACCGCGAGGGTGCCGAGCCCGTGGTGGGCGGTCGCGAGCACCGTCTCGAGGCGCTCCCGCTGGTGCGGGTCCTTCGCGAGGGCCCACGGCTCCTCGACCGTGAGGTACCCGTTGAGCGCGTCGACGAGCGTCCACGCCGACGCGATGGCCTCGTGGATCTGCAGGCGCTGGATCGCCGCCCACGCGCCATCCGTCGCCTCGCGCTCGATGCGGACGATCTCGCGGTCGGCGGCGCTCTGCTCGCCGCCCGCGGGCACCTCGCCGTCGCAGTAGCGGCCGATCATCGCGATGACCCGCGACGCGAGGTTGCCGAAGCCGTTGGCGAGCTCGGCCTGGTAGCGGGCGGCGAGGTCCTCCCACGAGAACGAGCCGTCCTGGCCGAAGTGGATCGCGGAGAGGAAGTAGAAGCGGAACGCGTCGGAGCCGAACGTGTCGGTGATCTGCGCGGGCGCGATGCCCGTGAGCTTGGACTTCGACATCTTCTCGCCGCCGACGAGCAGCCAGCCGTGGCCGAACACGCCGGTCGGCACCTCGAGGCCCGCGGCGATGAGCATGGCCGGCCAGATCACGGCGTGGAAGCGGAGGATGTCCTTGCCGACGAGGTGCTGCGCCGGCCAGCGGCGCGCGAACTGCTCGTCGTCCTGGCCGTAGCCGACGGCCGTGATGTAGTTCAGCAGCGCGTCGAACCACACGTAGACGACGTGCGACTCGTCCCACGGCACCTTCACGCCCCAGTCGAACGTGGACCGCGAGATCGACAGGTCGGCGAGCCCCGAGCGCACGAAGCTCATGACCTCGTTGCGCGCCGACTCGGGCTGCACGAAGTCGGGCCGCGACTCGTAGAGGTCGAGCAGCTTCTGCTGGAAGGCCGACATGCGGAAGAAGTAGTTCTTCTCGTGCAGCAGCTCGACCGGCTTCGAGTGGATGGCGCAGACGAGCTGCCCCTCGTACTCGCCCGTGCCGTCGACGAGCTCGGACGGCTGCTTGTACTCCTCGCAGCCGACGCAGTAGTAGCCCTCGTACTCGCCCGTGTAGATGTGGCCGTCGTCGTAGAGCTTCTGCAGGAACTTCTGCACGTTCGCCTCGTGGCGCTCGTCGGTCGTCCGGATGAAGTCGTCGTTGGCGACGTCGATCGTGTCGAGCAGCGGCTTCCACGCCTCGGCGACGAGCTTGTCGGCCCACTCCTTGGGGCTCACGCCGTTCGCGGTCGCGGTGCGCAGGATCGTCTGGCCGTGCTCGTCGGTGCCCGTCAGCATCCACGTGTCGCGCCCCGCCTGGCGGTTCCACCGCGCGAGCACGTCGGCGGCGACCTCGGTGTACGCGTGCCCGATGTGGGGCACGTCGTTGACGTAGAAGATGGGGGTCGTGATGTAGAACGAGGAGCCGTCGGCCATGCCGACAATCCTACGGGCGGTCCCCGGCCCGTAACGCCGGACCGGATCGGGCGACGACGACCGCCACGACGGCCCGCCGTCGCCTCGTCAGCCGGATCCTCCCGCCTCCGCGCCGACCGTCGGCGTCGGGCCCGTGCGCAGCTGCCGCGCCCGTCCG
>DASTQT010000081.1:0-5742 GCA_035761605.1 Agromyces sp.
GATCGGGTTCAGGCCCGCGATCTCCTCGGCGACGAAGATGCCCTGCTGGAAGCCGCGGTGCGCGAGCTGGAGGCCGGGGACGATGTCGCCGACCGCGTACACGCCCGGGACGCTGGTCTGGAGCCGCTCGTCCGTGATGACGAAGCCGCGGTCGACGGTGACACCGGCCTCCTCGTACCCGAGACCCTGGGTGACCGGGCCGCGGCCGACGGCGACGAGCAGGAGCTCTGCCTCGACGGTGTCGCCGTTCTCGAGCGTGATGACGACGCCGTCATCGTGCTGGGTGACGCCCTGGAAGCGGACGCCGAGCTTGTACTCGATGCCGCGCTTGCGGAACGCGCGCTCGAGGTGCTTGGAGATCGTCTCCTCCTCGTTCGGCACGAGGTGGGGGAGCGCCTCGATGATCGTGACGTCGGCGCCGAAGGACTTCCAGACGCTCGCGAACTCGACGCCGATGACGCCGCCGCCGAGGACCGCGACCTTCTGCGGGACGAAGTCGAGCTCGAGCGCCTGCTCGCTCGTGATGACGCGGCCGCCGATCTCGAGGCCCGGCAGCGAGCGCGAGTACGAGCCGGTGGCGAGCACGACGTTCTTGCCGACGAGGCGCTGGTCGCCGACCTGCACGGCGTTCGCGCCGACGAGACGGCCCTCGCCCTCGACGAGGGTGATGCCGCGCGCCTTGACGAGACCCTGCAGGCCCTTGAACTTGCTCGCGACGATGCTCTCGCGGTACTTCGTCACCGCGGGGACGTCGATGCCCTCGAACGTCGAGCGCACGCCGAACCTGGCGGACTCGCGGGAGTTGTCGGCCACCTCGGCGGCGTGCAGCAGCGCCTTCGTCGGGATGCATCCGCGGTGCAGGCACGTGCCTCCGAGCTTGTCCTTCTCGACGAGTGCCACGGTGAGGCCGAGCTGGACGGCTCGCAGCGCCGCCGCATACCCTCCGCTACCGCCTCCGAGGACGACGAGGTCAAAGTTCTGCTCGGACAAACGGATCTCCCTTGCGCATCGGATCAGCGGCGCGAACTGCGTCGGCTCGTGGCCGGGCAGGCCCTCGGGCGACGATCGCCCCACACGACTGTACTACCTGGCGGCGAGCTGCTCGCCCAGTGCGACGAGCGTGCGGACGGCCGCTCCGGTGGCCCCCGCGCCGGTGAATCCCCAGGGCGCTGCGCTGTTGAACGACGGCCCCGCGATGTCGAGGTGCGCCCACGGGATCCGCGCCGCGTCCTCGCCCTCCCGACGACCCACGAACTGCTGCAGGAAGACCCCGGCGAGGAGCATGCCCGGCACGACCGTTCCGAGCTTCGTGTTGGCGAGGTCGGCGACATCCGACTTCAGGAGCGACTTCAGGTCGTCGGGCAGCGGCATGGGCCAGACCGGCTCGCCCATGGCATCCGCGGCTCGGCGCACCTCGGCGACGAGGTCGTCGTCGCCCATGAGACCCGCGATCCGGTTGCCCAGCGCGACGACCTGCGCGCCGGTGAGCGTGGCCACGTCGACGATCGCGTCGGGCTGCTCCTCGCTCGCGGCCGCGAGCGCGTCGGCCATGACGAGCCGGCCCTCGGCGTCGGTGTTCAGCACCTCCACGGTCGTGCCGCCCTTCATGCGGAGCACGTCGTTGGGGCGCACCGCGTGGCCCGACGGCATGTTCTCGGCGAGGCAGAGCCAGCCGGTGACGCGCACGGGAACCCGCAGCTCGGCCAGCGCGACGATCGCCGAGAGCACCGCGGCCGCCCCGGCCATGTCGGACTTCATGCCGACCATCGAGGCGCCGGGCTTGAGTGAGAGCCCGCCCGAATCGAACGTGATCCCCTTGCCGACGAGGGCGAGGCGCACGGATGCCGCGTCGGGAGCGTACTCGAGGCGGACGAGTCGCGGCGGGCGCGACGAGCCGCTGCCGACCGAGAGGATGCCCGTGAATCCCTCGGCGGCGAGCGCGTGCTCGTCGAGCACCCGGACCGACACGCCCGCGGCCGACGCCGCCTCGGCCGCGAGCTCGGCGAGCACCGAGGGCGGGAGGTCGTTGGGTGCGGTGTTCACGAGGTCCTTGGTGCGGGCCATGGCGGCGACGACCGAGCGGACGCGGTCGAGTCGGACGGCGTCGGCGTCGTGGTCGGTGTGCAGCGTGATGCGCTCCGGGCCGGTCGGGCCCTCGCGGTACTCGGTGAACGCGTAGGCGCCGAGTGCGGCGCCCTCGAGGAGTGCCGCCGCATCCGCCGGGTCGCCCGCGGGCACGGCGACGGCGACCGCGGTCGAGGACGCGAGCGCGCGCACCGCGGCGCCTGCGGCGAGCCGGAGGGCCGAGGCATCCGCCGACTCGCCGACCCCTGCGACGACGACGATCCGGCCGGCCCCGCTCGGCTCGACCAGCCTGGTGACCTCGTCGATCGCGCCCTTCGCGCCGAGCGCCGTGACAGCGGCCTGGGCCCACTCGAACCCGGCCGGAGCGAGCAGCTCCGGGCCGTCGCCGGTGCGGCGTGCGGCGATGACGACGGCGTCGGAGTCGGCGTCGATGGCGGGGGAGTCGGTCAGGGCGATCACGGGAACGGACATGCGTTCGATGCTAGGTGTTCGCTCTCGGCATCATGGCGCGGTCCCGGCGCCGCCGGTGCGCTCCCGGAGCGTCAGTACCCTTGAGGTATGCGCGATCCCCGCTCCCTGTACGAGCTGAACGCCGACGTCGTGGTGCCGACGGGGCTTCCGCTCGTCGCGGGGCTCACCGGCTTCGCCGATGCGGGCGGGGCGGTCGCGCAGACCACGGAGTACCTGCTCAGCACGCTCGACACGACGGTGGTCGCGACGTTCGACGCGGATGAGCTCCTGGACTACCGGGCCCGCCGCCCGATCATCCTGTTCGAGGGCGATCACCTCACCGACTACCGGCCGCCGCGCCTCTCCCTCGACCTCGCTCGCGACGAGCTGGGCCAGCCGTTCCTCCTTCTGACGGGGTTCGAGCCCGATTTCCAGTGGGAGCGGTTCGGGGCGGCCGTGCTCGGCCTGATCGAGCGCTTCGAGGTCGGCTCGACCACGTGGATCAACTCCATCCCCATGCCCGTCCCGCATACGCGCCCGATCGGGGTCACGGTGAGCGGCAACCGCGCCGACCTCGTCGAGGCCATGTCCGTGTGGAAGCCGACGACGCAGGTGCCGGCGAACGCACTCCACCTCGTCGAGTACCGGCTGCAGGCGCAGGGTCACCCGACCACGGGGTTCGTGCTGCTCGTCCCGCACTACCTCTCCGACGCCGAGTGGCCGACGGCCGCGGTTGCAGCGCTCGAGGCCGTGAGCGCGTCCACGGGCCGGATCTTCCCGACCGACGCACTGCGCGAGCAGGGTCGCGAGTTCACCGCCCGCATCGACGAGCAGGTCTCCGAGAACGGCGAGCTCGCCAAGCTGGTGCATGCGCTCGAGGAGCGCCATGATGCGTACATGGAGGGATCGACCGTCCGCTCGCCGCTGACCGACGAGGACGGCGAGGTGCCCTCGGCCGACGCGATCGCCGCCGAGCTTGAGAAGTTCCTCGCCTATCGTCGGAACCGGGACGACGAGACGGCCTGACCGGTCGGCGCGAACCCCGGCGCCGGGGAATGCCCACCGCGCCGCGGGCGTTGTCAGAGAGGACGGGTGCGACGCGCCCCGGATCCGGCGGTGTCGCGGGACGGTCGACGCGTGCAGCCCTGTATAATGGGGAGAAGGACCCGTTCTGGTTCGCTGTGCGGTGCACGACGCACTCCACGCGGACTTGACATGGGTCCTCATCGTGTCCGAAATCACCGGATCGCGACGCAGACTTCGCGGGTCCGAGCTCGGGCACCGGCCGCGCGACGGTGAGGAAGAGGTTCTAACGCATGGCAACCAAGGCCACCAAGGCCACCACGGCGCCGACCGACGAGTCGGCGGAGGCCGTGGCGGCGACGAAGCGCACCGCAGCATCGAAGACGACCACCGGCGCGACCAAGTCCGCGTCCGCCAAGGCGGGTGCCGCCAAGACCACCGCGGCCAAGGCCGCGCCGAAGGGCAAGGCCGCCGCGACCGCGTCCAAGACGTCGCGCACCGCGACCGCCAAGGGCGCGAAGGCGAAGGGCGCCGCCGGCGACGAGCCGTCGCTCGACGACGACGAGGAGATCGAGGTGGTCGACCTGGAGGCCGTCGAGGTCGAGGCCGTCGAGGTCGAGGCCGTGGTCGGCGACGACGCGGCCGAGAGCGCCCCCGAAGTCGCCGCTCCGACCGACGAGGACGAGGAGGAGGCCAAGCCGATCCCGGTCGAGCCGCACCCCACAGGTGCGCTGGTCCTCCGCGCGTCCGATGACGAGGATGAGATCCCCGTCTACTCGTCGACGATCACCGGCGCGACCGCCGACCCGGTCAAGGACTACCTCAAGCAGATCGGCAAGGTCGCGCTCCTGAACGCGGCCGAAGAGGTCGAGCTCGCGATGCGCATCGAGGCGGGTCTCTTCGCAGAAGAGAAGCTCTCGCACATGTCCGAGGTCGAGAAGAAGTCGCAGCTCGGCCGCGAGCTGCAGTGGGTCGCACGCGACGGTCAGCGCGCCAAGAGCCACCTGCTCGGCGCGAACCTGCGCCTCGTGGTCTCGCTCGCGAAGCGCTACACGGGTCGCGGCATGCAGTTCCTCGACCTCATCCAAGAGGGAAACCTGGGTCTCATCCGCGCGGTCGAGAAGTTCGACTACACCAAGGGCTTCAAGTTCTCCACGTACGCGACGTGGTGGATCCGCCAGGCGATCACGCGCGCGATGGCCGACCAGGCCCGCACCATCCGCATCCCGGTGCACATGGTCGAGGTCATCAACAAGCTCGCCCGCGTGCAGCGGCAGATGCTGCAGGACCTGGGCCGCGAGCCCACGCCGGAAGAGCTGTCGAAGGAACTCGACATGACGCCGGAGAAGGTCATCGAGGTGCAGAAGTACGGGCGCGAGCCGATCTCGCTGCACACCCCGCTCGGTGAGGACGGCGACAGCGAGTTCGGCGATCTCATCGAGGACACCGAGGCGGTCGTGCCGGCCGACGCGGTGGGCTTCACGATGCTGCAGAAGCAGCTCGAGTCGCTCCTCGACTCGCTGAGCGAGCGCGAGGCGGGCGTCATCCGCATGCGGTTCGGACTGGGCGACGGCATGCCGAAGACCCTCGACCAGATCGGCGACACCTTCGGCGTGACGCGCGAGCGCATCCGCCAGATCGAGTCGAAGACGATGGCGAAGCTGCGCCACCCGTCCCGCTCGCAGTCGCTCCGCGACTACCTCGAGTAGGCCGACGGTGCGCTACGCGCCGGCGATCCTCGTCGGCAGGCTCGTCCGCATCGCCGCCCGGCTGCGCAAGCCGGGCGGCGGTTCCGCGGTGCCCGGTCTGATCGTCAACCGGATCGCCCCGGGATACCTGCGGTCCACGCTGTCCGGCTTCCCCCAAGGGCTGATCGTCGTGTCCGGCTCGAGCGGCAAGTCGACGACCACGAAGATGCTCGTGGCCATCCTGCGCGCCCACGGCGTCGACGTGTTCACGAATCCCTCGACGGCCAACATCAGCCAGGGGCTGACGTCGGCACTGCTCGAGCGAGCCGACTGGCGCGGGCGCGTGCCGGGCGACATGGCGGTGCTCGAGATGGACGAGGGCCATGGCGCGCTGGTCATGGACGGCGTCGATGCGCGCGTCGTGACCCTGACCAACGTGATGGTCGACCAGATCGACCGCTTCCACGACTCCGAGATGGTCGCGGGCATGCTCGCG
>DASTQT010000082.1:0-5346 GCA_035761605.1 Agromyces sp.
GCGTGGCCTGCTCGACGACCGTGGCGAGTCCGGCGAGCATGCTGCGGTCGATCGGCACCGACACCGCGGCATCCGCCCGGCCCTCGAACCCGAGGATGAACTTTGCGGCGTTCAGCACCTTGATCGCGAGGCGCCGGCCGATCTTGACCTGCGTCGGGTTCTGCGGGTCGAAGGCCGCGTCGGTGCCGAGGCGCGAGGATGCCGCCCAGTACCGGACCGCGTCGGACCCGTGCTGCTCGAGCAGTCCCGCCGGCGTGACGACGTTGCCCTTCGACTTCGACATCTTCTTGCGGTCGGGGTCGACGATGAAGCCCGAGATCGCGGCGTTGCCCCACGGCGCGACGCCGTGCTCGAGCTCCGCGCGCAGCGCGGTCGAGAAGAGCCAGGTCCGGATGATGTCCTGGCCCTGCGGACGCAGCGAGTAGGGGAAGAGCAGGTCGAACAGCTCCGCGTCGCGCTCCCACCCGGCCGCGAGCTGCGGCGTGAGCGAGGAGGTGGCCCAGGTGTCCATGATGTCGTGCTCGCCGACGAAGCCGTTCGGCTGGTCGCGCTGCGACTCGTCGTAGCCGGGGGCGGCGGTCGACGACGGGTCGACCGGCAGCATCTCGCGCGTCGCGATGATGGGCTCGTCGAACACGGGGTCGCCGTCGGCGTCGACCGGATACCAGACGGGGATCGGCACGCCGAAGAACCGCTGGCGCGAGATGAGCCAGTCGCCGGAGAGCCCGCCCACCCAGTTCTCGTACCGGACGCGCATGAAGTCGGGGTGCCAGTCGATCTCACGGCCGCGCTCGATGAGGCGCTCCCGGAGCGACTCGTCGCGCGCGCCGTTCACGATGTACCACTGCCGCGTCGAGACGATCTCGAGGGGCCGGTCGCCCTTCTCGTAGAACTTCACGGGGTGCGTGATGGCCTTGGGGTCGGCGAGCAGGTCGCCGGACTCGCGCAGCAGCTCGACGACGGCCTGCTTGGCCGAGAACGCGGTCTTGCCCGCGAGCCTGGCGTAGGCGTCGCGGCCGGCCTCCGAGACGATCGCCTCGGGCGCCTCGGCGATGATGCGGCCGTCGAAGCCGATGATCGCGCGGTTCGGCAGGTCGAGCTCGCGCCACCACACCACGTCGGTCACGTCGCCGAAGGTGCAGATCATGGCGATGCCGGTGCCCTTGTCCTTCTGGGCGAGGTGGTGCGCCACGACGGGCACCTCGACGCCGAACACCGGGGTGGTCACCGTGGTGCCGAACAGCGGCTGGTAGCGCTCGTCGTCGGGGTGCGCCACGAGCGCAACGCACGCCGGGATCAGCTCGGGGCGGCTCGTCTCGATCTCGACGCTGCCGCCGTCGGGCCGGTGGAAGGCCACGCGGTGGTAATGCCCCGGCTGCTCGCGGTCCTCGAGCTCGGCCTGAGCCACGGCGGTGCGGAACGTGACATCCCACAGCGTCGGCGCGAGCGCCTGGTAGGCCTCGCCGCGCTCGACGTTGCGGATGAACGCGAGCTGCGACGTGAACAGCGCCTCGTCGGCGATCGTGCGGTACGTCTGCGTCCAGTCGACCGAGAGGCCGAGCTGGCGGAAGAGCTCCTCGAACTGCTGCTCGTCTTCCGCGGTGAGCCGCTCGCAGAGCTCGATGAAGTTGCGGCGGCTGATCGGCACCTGGTCGGCCGGCTTGATGGTCTTGCCCTCGGTGCCCTCGTGCGGCGGCGTGAAGCCGGGCACGTACGGCAGCGACGGGTCGCAGCGCACGCCGTAGTAGTTCTGCACGCGCCGCTCGGTCGGCAGGCCGTTGTCGTCCCAGCCCATCGGGTAGAACACGTGCTTGCCGCGCATGCGCTGGTAGCGCGCCACGAGGTCGGTGTGCGTGAACGAGAACACGTGGCCGATGTGCAGCGACCCGGACGCGGTGGGCGGGGGCGTGTCGATCGAGTAGACCGAATCGCGCGTGGCACCCTCACGGCCGAACCGGTACGTGCCGTCGGACTCCCAGACTCCGCCCCACTTGGCCTCGAGGCCCTCGAGGGCGGGCTTGTCGGGGATGCGCGCGGTGTCGGTCATGATGCTCCGGTTCGGTATGTACGGCACCGAGTCCGTGGGGGTGCCTGAATGTGGGACGCTCAAGCCTACCGGAGTCGCCCGAACCGTGCCGTGATCGGCCTCGATCGCGGCGCGAGCGATGGGGTCGAGCGGATGTCGCGGGCGCGCGCCGCGACATCCGCTCGACGCCTATGCGGCGACCGGCTGCACCTCGCGGCCGTCCTCGGCGATGGGTGCGTGCCGCATGCGGGCGGCCGCCCACGCCGAGACCAGCGTGATCGCCGACAGCAGCGCGAGCACCACGCCGGGGTGCCACCACACGTAGCCCGTCGACTCGCCGAGCAGGGTCGTCACGAGCGGGATGAAGCCCGACACCGCGGCCGCGACCGCGTACGCGACCGACAGCGCCGAGTAGCGGTAGTGGTCGGCGAACAGGTCGTTCATGAGGCCGCCGAGCGCCGCCCACGACATCGTCGGCAGGATGCCGCCCACGATCATCGTGCCGACGAGCACGGGGAAGCTCGCGAACTGCAGGAGCCAGTACATCGGGAACGTGATGAGCAGGGTGCCGAGCGCGCCGTACGCGACGACCTTCGCCGAGCCGATGCGCGTGGCCCACCAGCCGAACAGCGGGATCGTGACGAGCTGCAGCAGGCCGCCGATCGTGGTCGCCACCAAGAGGTCTTGGAAGCTGAAGCCGAGGGTCGTGACGCCGTAGTTGATCGTGTACGTGTTCATGAGCGAGTACGAGCCGATGCCGAGCATCGCGGCGCCGAACGCGACGAGCAGCGCGACGGGCTGCGCGCGGAACATGGCCGCGAACGGCACCCGGTCGCGGCGGTGCTCGGAGACGACGGCCTTGAACACCGGCGTCTCGTCGATCGAGATGCGCAGCCACAGCGAGACGAGCAGCAGCGGGAACGCGAGCAGGAACGGGATGCGCCAGCCCCACTCGGCGAGCTGGTCGGCAGGCAGCACGAGGGTCATCACGATGAAGACGACGGCCGAGAGGATCGATCCGACGGGCGAGCCGAGCTGCGGCACGGCGGCGTAGAACGCGCGCTTGACCGGGTGCGCGTGCTCGGTCGCCAGCAGGATGGAACCGCCCCATTCGCCGCCGAGCGACAGGCCCTGCGCGACGCGGAGCAGCACGAGCAGCACCGCGCCGAGCCATCCGGCCTGCGCGTACGTCGGCAGGAGGCCGATGAGGCCCGTCGCGACGCCCATGACGCCGACCGTCCAGAGGAGCGTCGCACGACGGCCGATCCGGTCGCCGAGGTGGCCGAAGATCGCAGCGCCGAGCGGCCGCACCACGAACGCGACGCCGATCGTGGCGAACGCGGCGAGCGTGCCGCCGAACTGCCCGAGCGGGTCGAAGAACAGCGGGCCGATGAAGTAGGCGCTGAAGTAGGCGAAGACGTAGAAGTCGAACGACTCGAGCGAGGTGCCGACCATCGACGCCCATGCGACGCGGCGCGCGGAGCTCGTGCTCGCAGGGAGGGGGGTGGGGGAGGAGGCGGGGACTGAGGTGGTCACGGCTGACCATCCTGACAGCGGCCGGATGGCGCTTCAAGGAACTTGCGCTATTCGCACTAGCGCAATGCGCTTGCAGTGCGCGCGCGAGCACCGTACCGTCGGCTCGTGCGCATCCGCCTCGACCCGACGATCCCCGGGCCGCTGTTCGACCAGCTGGCCTCCTCGCTGCGCGCCTCGATCGTCGACGGGCGCGTCGGCTACGGCGAGCGCCTGCCCGCCGCGCGCGAGCTCGCGAAGGGCCTCGGCATCAACGTGCACACCGTGCTCCGGGCCTACCGGGTGCTCCGCGACGAGGGGCTCATCGAGCTGCACCCCGGCCGTGGTGCGGTCGTCGCGAAGCGCCTGGGGCACCACACCGCGCTCGCCGGCGCCATCCACGACCTCGTCGACGAGGCGCGGCTCAACGGCGTCGACGCGCCCGCGCTCCTCTCGCTCATCAGGGAGGCGTACCGCTGACCGGGCCGCACTCCCGAGCGGGCCGGCCGCCGGGCACGGTAGTCTGTTGGGCAACGACTGCGATCCGGCCATCACCGGGGAGTCTTCGGAAGAACGCGGAACGGGTGCTGCCAGGCTCTCGGGTCGTCACTAGAACCGAACGGGACCAGCCCGTCACAGCTGAGGAACGAGAGGCTCCGGCGTCGCCGGGGCAAGCGGGGTGGTACCGCGGTGGCGCTCGACGGGCGCACCGTCCTCGTGGAACCGGCGAATCCAGCAGGAGCGAGCGTTGTACCCCAAGGGCCAGGACCCCGAGCAGCAGTCCGTCACGCCGTCGCCGTCCTTCCCGGCGATCGAGCACGGCGTACTCGCGCACTGGAAGGCCGACGGCACGTTCCAGGCGTCCATCGACCAGCGCGAGGGCGCGCCCGAATGGGTCTTCTACGACGGCCCGCCGTTCGCGAACGGCCTGCCGCACTACGGGCACCTGCTCACCGGCTACGCCAAGGACCTCTTCCCGCGCTTCCAGACCATGCGCGGCAAGCAGGTGCACCGCCGATTCGGCTGGGACACCCACGGCCTGCCCGCCGAGCTCGAGGCCGAACGCCAGCTCGGCATCACCGACAAGAGCGAGATCGAGCGCATGGGCATCGCGGCCTTCAACCAGGCCGCGCGCGACGCCGTGCTCCGCTACACCGAGGAGTGGGAGGAGTACGTCACCCGCCAGGCGCGCTGGGTCGACTTCGAGGACGACTACAAGACCCTCGACGTCACCTTCATGGAGTCGGTGGTCTGGGCGTTCAAGCAGCTCCACGACAAGGGCCTCGCCTACGAGGGCCACCGCGTGCTGCCGTACTGCTGGCGCGACCAGACCCCGCTGTCCAACCACGAGCTGCGGATGGACGACGACGTCTACAAGAACGTGCAGGACCAGACCGTCACGGTCACCTTCCCGCTCACCGGCGCGAAGGCCGAATCCCTCGGCCTCACGGCCGTCCGCGCGCTCGCCTGGACGACCACGCCGTGGACCCTCCCGACGAACTTCGCGCTCGCCGTGGGACCCGACATCGAGTACGCGGTGGTGCCGGCCGGCCCGAACGGCACCCCGGATGCCACGGTCCTCCGGGAACGCGGCGGCGACGCGCCATCCGACACCGAGGTGCTCGGCGCCGAGTACCTGCTCGCGCGCGACCTCGTCGGCAACTACGCCAGGGAGCTCGGCTACGACTCGGCCGACGACGCCCGCGCGGCCGTGAGCCGCACGGTGCGCGGCGCCGAGCTCGAGGGCGTCACCTACGACCGCCTGTTCGACTACTACGCCGACGTCGAACGCTGGGGCCTCGAGAACG
>DASTQT010000083.1:0-4478 GCA_035761605.1 Agromyces sp.
AGTTCGCGCTCGTGCGCTTCGGCGGGGATCGGGCACGGGCCGACGCCGTGTACGAGGACGTGCCCGAGCCGCTCGTCGCCGAGGACATCGCCGGCGTCATCGTCGACGCGATGTCGAAGCCGCGGCACGTCGACCTCGACCTGATCGTCGTCAAGCCGGTCGCGCAGGCGGCGCCGTACCGGCTGACCAAGGGGCCGCTGCGCGTGCGAGGGGCGGGCGCGTCGTGACCCGTCGTGCGCTCGGCGCGGAGGGGCGCCGTGAGCGGTGGGTGGATGCCACGTCGCGGCCGCTCGCCGTGCTGGGCGTGGTGTTCGTGGCGTCCTACATCGTGTACGTGCTGTGGCCCGGCCTGCCCGGCTGGCTCCAGCCGATCCTCTGGACCTTCCTCGTCGCGTCGTGGCTCGCGTTCGCCACCGACGTCGTCGTGCAGATCACGCTCACCCCGCGCGGCCGGCGATGGTCGTGGGTCTGGCGGCACCCCGTCGAGGTGCTCTCGGCGGTGCTGCCGCTCTTCCGCGCGCTGCGCGTGGTCTCGCTCGTGCGCCACCTGCCCGCGCTCGAACGCCGTACCACGAGCGCCGTGCGGGCCCGGTTCGTCTCCGAGGCGCTCACCTATGCGCTCGTGTTCGTGTTCTTCATCGCGCTGGTCACCTACCACGTGGAGCGCGATGCGCCGGGCGCCACGATCGTCACCTTCGGTGACGCGATCTGGTGGGCGTGCGTGACGCTCGCGACGGTCGGCTACGGCGACACCTACCCGGTCACGACGCTCGGCCGGACCTACGCGGTGCTGCTCATGGCCGGCGGCGTGGCGATCCTCGGCACCGCCTCGGCCGCGCTCGTGTCGGTGCTGAACGAGCGCCTCGCGGCGCTGCGGAGGGGAGCCGGCGACGCCGGCGCCCCGCTCGCCGAGCGGGCCGGCCTCATCGACGAGGACTCGGGCGCGCCGACCGCCGGGCTGCGTGAGGAGGCCCCGACGCCGACGGGCGACGACGCCCCACCCGGGCCGGAGGCGCCCCGCCCCGCCGACTAGCCTTGAGCGCATGACCTTCGACGCGAACGACGCGGCCGGCGGTGGAGACGGAATCCGCCGCGAGATCCTCAGCTGGGACGACTTCTCCGGCGCGGCGCGCAGCCTCGCCGCCGACGTGCTGCGGTCCGGCTTCCGCCCCGACGTGGTGATCGCGATCGCGCGCGGCGGGCTGCTGCTCGCTGGCGCGGTCGCGTACGCGCTCGGCACCAAGTCGTGCGGCTCGATCAACGTCGAGTTCTACACGGGCGTCGACGAGCGGCTGCCCGAGCCCGTGCTGCACCCGCCGATGCTCGACGCGCCCGCGCTCGACGGCAAGCGCGTGCTGCTCGTCGACGACGTCTCGGACTCCGGCCGGACCCTCGCGAAGGTCGTGGGTCTCCTGGGCGAGGCCGGCGCCGAGGTGCGCTGCGCCACGCTCTACGTCAAGCCCCGCACGGTGCTCGTGCCCGACTTCGCATTCCGCGAGACCTCCGACTGGATCGTGTTCCCATGGTCGGCCGAGCCGCCCGTCGAGGTCGAGGAGCCGACCCGATGAGCGTGCACCTCGTCGGCGGCGGATGGAGCCCGGAGCACGCGGCATCCGTGTACGCACCGTTCATCGCCGAGGCCGCGGAGGCCGCCGGACGCGACGGCGCCGACCGTCCGCGGGTCGCGGTGCTCCTCGTCGCCGGCGACGACGCCGCCGAGCAGTCCGAGCGGTGGACCGCCGTGCTCGAGGGGATCGCCGACGTCGACGCGGCCGTCACCGTCGTCTCCGAGACGGGCACGTTCGAGTCCGTCGCGCTCGCCGGCGCCCACGGCGTGCTCGTCGGCGGCGGGCTGACGCCCGCGTACCGGCGCGCCGTGGAGCCGATCGCGGGCGAACTGCGCCGGCTCGTGGCATCCGGCCTGCCCTACCTCGGGTTCTCGGCCGGCGCCGCGATCGCCTCCGACACGGCCCTGCTCGGCGGATGGCGCATCGGCGGCGTGCCCGTCGCCCCCGAGGAGACCGCAGAGGACCTCGACGAGGTGACCGTCGAGGCCGGCATCGGGCTGATCGACCTCACGGTCGACTGCCACGCGGCGCAGTGGGGCACCCTCACCCGGCTGGTCGCGGCGACCGAGGCCCGGCTCGTCGACGGGGGCATCGCCATCGACGAGGACACGCTCTTCGCGATCGGCGAGAGCGGCCTGCGCGTCGCGGGCGCCGGCAACGTCTGGAGCGTCACGGCCGACGAGGGCGGGGTCTCGGTCCGGAGCATCGCCGGCTGATGGCGCGCACGCTGGCCGAGCTCGCCGAGTCGGGCCTCATCGACGCGTCCTGGGCCGAGGCGCTCGCGCCCGTCGCGCCCGACCTCGCGCGAATGGGCGAGTTCCTGCGCGCCGAGGTCGCCGACGGCCGGCCGTACCTCCCGGCGGGCGATCGGGTGCTGCGCGCGTTCCAACAGCCCGTCGGCGACGTCCGGGTGCTCATCGTCGGCCAGGACCCGTACCCCACGCCCGGCCACCCGATCGGCCTGTCGTTCGCGGTCGAACGCGACGTGCGCCCGCTGCCGCGGAGCCTCGCGAACATCTACCGCGAGCTCGCCGACGACCTCGGTGTCCGCCCGCCCGCGCACGGCGACCTCGGCGCGTGGAATCGCGGCGGCGTCATGCTGCTGAACCGCGTGCTGACCGTGCGCCCCGGCGATCCGGCGTCGCACCGCGGCAGCGGCTGGGAGCGGATCACCGACCACGCCATCCGCACGCTCGTCGACCGCGGCGGCCCGCTCGTGGCGATCCTGTGGGGGCGCGACGCGCAGTCCCTGCGGCCGCTGCTCGCCGACGTGCCGCGCATCGAGTCGGTGCACCCCAGCCCGCTGTCGGCCAGCCGCGGGTTCTTCGGCTCGCGGCCCTTCAGCCGCGCCAACGCGCTCCTGGTCGAGCAGGGCGGCGAGCCCGTCGACTGGGCGATCCCCGACTGAGTCCCGCCCCG
The DNA here is from genome assembly GCA_035761605.1 of Agromyces sp. Taxonomy (GTDB): domain Bacteria; phylum Actinomycetota; class Actinomycetes; order Actinomycetales; family Microbacteriaceae; genus Agromyces. The sequence goes on from DASTQT010000083.1 coordinate 2,988, forward strand.
CGACATCCGCTCGTCGTCTCGCGCGCGTAGCATGGCGGGATGCTCGAGGAGGAATACCAGACGCGGCGCGAGCTGCCGCGACACCTGCGGAAGCCGCCGCCGTCGGAGACGCCCTTCGCATACGAGATCCGCCCGGCCCGTGCGGGGGACCTGCCCGCGGTGCGCGAGATCTACAACTACTACGTCGCGAACTCCACGGTGACCTTCGACGAGGACGCCATGACGCTGCGCGAGTGGAAGCACAAGTTCGCGAGCCTGCAGAAGCTCGGCCTGCCGTTCCTCGTGGCCGAGTCGCCCACCGGACAGCTCCTCGGGTACGCGCTCGTCGCGCCGTGGCGGCCCAAGCGCGCGTACCGGTACACCGTCGAGGACTCGATCTACCTCGGGCCCGCGGCATCCGGCAAGGGGCTCGGCCGGGCGCTCCTCGCCGCCCTCATCGACGCCAGCAGGGAGGCCGGGCTCAAGGAGATGCTGGCGGTCATCGCCGACCAGGGCGCAGACGCGTCGATCGCGCTGCACGAGAAGTTCGGGTTCAAGGAGATCGGCCGCATGGGACGGGTCGGGTTCAAGTTCGACCGCTGGCTCGGCACGGTGCTGCTGCAGAAGACGCTGAAGTAGCGGGAATAGGCTCGTCGCGTGGTCGACGCCCTGCACGAGTACACCGCCCTCGAGCTCCACCAGCTCCTCCAGCGCGGCGACGTCTCGCCGGTGGAGGCGACCGCGCACTTCCTGGAGCGGATCGAGCGACTCGACCCTGTGGTCGGCGCGTTCGCGCACGTGACGCCCGAGTCGGCGCTCGAGCGGGCGCGCGCCGTCGAGCGCGACGTGCCGAGGGCGGCACCGCTGTGGGGCATGCCGCTCGCCGACAAGGACCTGCATCCGCGCGCCGGCGTGCCGACCGCGTTCGGCTCGCGCGCGCACGCCGGGAACGTGCCCGAGGCCTCCGACGACCTCGTCGATGCGCTCGACGCGGCCGGCGCCGTGAGCCTCGGCAAGACGGCGACGCCCGAGTTCGGCCTGCCGTCCTACACCGAGCCGCTGGTCGGCCGGCCTGCGCGGAACCCGTGGAACCTCGAGCTCGGGGCAGGCGGTTCGAGCGGCGGCGCGGCGGCGGCCGTCGCGGCGGGCCTGCTGCCGTTCGCGCCGGGCAACGACGGAGGCGGGTCGATCCGCATCCCCGCGGCCTCGTGCGGGCTCGTCGGGGTCAAGCCGTCGCGCGGTCGCGTGCCGTCGGGTTCCGGGCTCGACCGGCTCGCCGGGCTCGGCGTGGTCGGCCCGCTCGCCCGCACGGTCGCCGACGCGGCGCTGCTGCTCGACGGTATGATCGCACCGCACGGCTATCCGGTGCGGCATCCGTTCGCCGGGCGGGCGCCGGGGGAGGACGGCCCGTACCTCGGGGCGGCGATCCGCGGCGAGGGGCGCTTCCAGGTGGGCGTGCTGCGCGACACGCCGTGGGACGGCTTCACCGACATCCGCCTCGATCCGGCGGCG
>DASTQT010000084.1:0-7505 GCA_035761605.1 Agromyces sp.
CCCGGCGGGGATCAGCGCGGCGGTGCCGGCGGCGACGCGCGTGCGGGCGCCGGCGAGCTCGATCCATCCGCCGCCGTCGACGCAGAAGATGACGATCGCCTCGGCCGCGCCGCGCGGTCGCCGCCGCAGGTGCTCCCGTGCTGCGGGGAACAGCCCCGCGTCGGTGACCATGAGCCGCCGCGTGACGGGCCGCACGAGCGCCTGCTCGACGAGCGGGCGCGGCACGACGCAGAGCCGCTGGTGCTCGAACCCCTCCCTGCGTTCCATCCGTCCATCCTCCCATCGCGTTGCGCGGCCGCGAGGGGTGGCGCGGCGCACGTCCATCATCGGAACGTCCATGCCCGTGCCGTGATCGCCCATGTGCGCAGATCGCCGCCGCGCCTACGCTCGACCGCGTGAGTTCCCCGCACCGTCGCATCCACCTGCCCGACCCGCCGCCCGCCGAGCGGGTCCGTCTCGACGCCGGCGGGGTGGCGTGCTGGGAGGAACCGCTCGTCATCGACACGTACGAGCCGGCCGAGCCCGACCGCTATCCGCTGTTCCTCGACCGCCGCGTGTACCAGGGCTCGAGCGGCCGCGTGTACCCGATCCCGTTCACGGACCGCATCGAGGCCGCTGCGAGACCGCGCGCGTGGCGCGCGATCCACCTCGAGAACCGGTGGGTGCGGCTGGTGCTGCTGCCCGAGCTCGGCGGACGCATCCACGTCGGCTACGACAAGACCCGCGACTACGACTTCTTCTACCGCAACAACGTGATCAAGCCCGCGCTCGTCGGGCTCGCCGGGCCGTGGGTGTCCGGCGGCGTGGAGTTCAACTGGCCGCAGCACCACCGACCGGCGACGTTCCTTCCCGTCGAGACGCGGATCGAGCGCCCGGGCGACGGCGAGGTCGTCGTGTGGCACTCCGACCTCGACCCGCTGCAGCGCATGCGCGGCATGCACGGCATCCGCCTGCGCGGCGACTCGTCGGTCATCGAGCTCGACGCCTCGCTCGTGAACCGCACGGACGTGCCGCAGACGTTCCTCTGGTGGGCGAACGTCGCGGCGCGTTCGCACGAGCGCTACCAGTCGTTCTTCCCGACCGACGTGCGGTACGTCGCCGACCACGCGCGGCGCGCGATCACCGCGTTCCCGGCGGCCGACCGGCCGTACTACGGCGTCGACTACCCGGCGCTCGCTGCCGAACGCCCGGGCGCCGATCGCATCGACGTGTACTCGAACATCCCCGTGCCGACGTCGTACATGATCACCGACACCGCCGACGACTTCTTCGGCGGCTACGACCACGACGCGGGTGCGGGCTTCGTGCACTGGGCCGACCGGGCGATCGCACCCGGCAAGAAGCAGTGGACGTGGGGCGACGGCGAGGTCGGCCACGCGTGGGACCGCCATCTCACCGACGGCGACGGCCCGTACGTCGAGCTCATGGCGGGCGTGTTCACCGACAACCAGCCCGACTTCAGCTGGCTCGCTCCCGGTGAGACGCGCCGCTTCCGCCAGTACTGGTACCCGATCCAGGACATCGGCCCGGCCGTGCAGGCGACCCTCGACGCGGCGATCGGGCTCGGGGCGGATGGCACGTCCGCACGCCTCGGCGTGGTGACCACCGCGGTGCACGACGCCGTCCAGGTCGTGCTCCGACGCCGCGACGACGGGGGCGTACTCGGCGACTGGACCGTTCCGATCGCGCCGGGCGAGCCGTTCGTCGTGACGGTCGAGACGGATGGCGCGCCCGCGCGCCGCGACGACTTCGAAGTCGACGTGGTCGCCGACGGCCGCACGCTCGTCGCATGGCGCGCCCACATCGTCGACGCGGGCGAGCCGTGGGTCGCGACCGAGCCACCGGCCGCCGACGAGATCGCGGGGACCGACGAACTCGTGCTCACCGGCCTGCACCTCGTCCAGTACCGCCACCCGACCCGCTCCCCCGAGCCGTACTTCGCCGAGGCGATCCGACGCGACCCCGGCGACTCGCGTGCCCGCGTGCAACTCGCACGACTCGCGTTCGCGCGCGGCGAGCTCGATGCCGCGCTCGCGCACGTCGACATCGCCCTCGAGCGCCTGACGCGGCGCAACCTCAACCCCGAGCACGGCGAGACGCACCTGCTCCGCGCGCTCGTGCTCGAACGGCTCGGGCGGGCGGATGCCGCGGTCGACGCCTTCGGCAAGGCCGCATGGGACGGTCGGCTCGCGCTGCCGGCGGCGCTGGGCCGCGCGCGCCTCGCGCTCGCCGCGGGCGATGCGGAGCTCGCACTCGCATTCGCGGAGACCGCGTTGCGCGCGGACGCATCGAGCACGGCGGCCGTCGCGAGCCGCGTGGTCGCTCTCCGCGCGCTGGGTCGCGATCAGGCCGCGGATCGCGACCTCGGCACGGCGCTGGCCGCCGACCCGCTCGATCCACTGCTCGCCGCGCTCGCCGACCGACTCGATCCGATCGACCCGCGTACCCTCCTGACCATGGCGCACGAGATCTTCCGCATGGGCGACCGTGCGCGCGGGATCGCGCTCGCCGAGCGGGCCGCCGCGGCCGGCCCCGGCCCGTTCGGCAATCCTGCGCCGCTCGCTGCGTACGCGCTCGCGCAGTTCCTCGACACGGTCGGCCGAGCGGATGACGCGGCGCGCGCCCGCGTGCATGCCCGCGCCGCCGAGCCCCGACTCGCGTTCCCGCACGGCCTCGACGACCTCGCCGCGCTCGAGTCTGCACTCACCGTCGACCCCGCGGACGCCCGCGGACGGGCCTACCTCGGTTGCTGGCTGCTCGACGCCGGCCGCACGACCGACGCGCTCGCGGCACTCGACGCCGCGATCTCCGGCGGGGTCGACGCCATCGACGACCCCGTCGCGTGGCGCAACGCCGCCGTCGCGCTCGTGAACGCGGGCGGCGACCTCGACGAGGCAGACCGGCGCTACCGCGTCGCGCTCGAGCTGAGTCCCGCCGACGCGCGCCTGGTGTTCGAGCGCGACCAGCTCGCAGCGATCCGCGGCGTCGCGCCGGCGGCCCGGATCTCGGCGATCGTCGCCCACGGACCGGACGTGCTCGTGCGCGACGACCTGGCGATCGCCTACGCGAACCTGCTCGTCGACGTCGGACGCGCGGACGACGCGCTCGCGTTCCTCGACGGCCGCGAGTTCCAGCCGTTCGAGGGCGGCGAGGGGCAGGTGATCCGGGTGTTCGACCGGGCGAGCGCGGCCGTGGCGCGCGACCTGCTCGAGCACGGCGACGCGCGCGCGGCCGCGGACCTGCTGCGCCGCGGCATCCGCGTGCCCGAGCATCTCGGCGAGGGGCGGCATCCGGCGGAACCCGTGGCCGAGCGCCTCGTGCTGCTCGGCGACGCGGACGCCGCGCTCGGCGACCGCGACGCGGCCGAGGCGGGGTGGCAGCGGGCGCTCGGCGGCGGGCCGCTCGCCGCCGGCGAGCGCGCGGTCGACGAGCGCGACGCGTGGGTCGGCGTCGCCTGTCTGCGTCTCGGCGACCACTCGGGCGCCGAGCGAATCTGGGCGGCGCTGGAGGCACGCGCGGACGAGCTCGATGCGGCATCCGACCGCGTCGACTACTTCGCGACCTCGCTGCCCGAGCTGCTCCTCTTCTCGGTCGACACCGCCGAGCGGCGCCGCGCGCGGGCCGCACGGCTGCGCGAGCTCGCGGCGGCCGGGCGTCGGGACGCCGCGGCGGTGACGGCATGAGCGACGGCACGCTCCGCTACCTCGGCCCCCCGCTCGGCGGCGGGCCCGACCCGAGCCCGACCGGCCCCGTGCCCGAGCACTTGCCCGAGCACCTCGCGGTCTGCCTGTGGGACTTCTCGTGGGTCACCCGGGCGGGCTCGGGCGAGCCGTTCGAGGAGCTCGACCGGGCGATGCGCCAGACCGTCGAGCGCGGGTACACCGCGATCCGGATCTGCGCCGCGCCGCTGCTCGTCGCCGGCGGGCCCGAGCTCGGGCTCGACGCGCTCGCGCGCGACCTCGAGGTCGAGGGCCTCGGCCCGGCGCCGACCGGCGGGTACTACGGCCGGCGCACGCGCTGGTACGACACTCCTGGCGGCTACCGCCTCGACGTGCGGGCCCGCCTGTTCGAGCTGATCGAGGCCGCGAAGCGGTACGGCGTCGTCGTGATCCTGGCGAGCTGGGAGTACCAGCAGTCCCCCGCATTCGCGGCGGATCCGGCCTGGTTCCGCGCGATCGACGCGGTGCCGCTCGGTGACCGGCACCGGGTGCTCGCGGAGGCGTTCGACCGGATCCTCACCGAGCTCGAGGCGTCGGGCCTCGCCGACGCGATCGCGTTCACCGAGTTGCACAACGAGGTCGACTTCTCGATCCTCCCGCCGATCGAGCAGGGCGGCGAGGCCGCCATCGAGTGGCTGCGCGAGCGGCATCCGGGGCAGCTCGTGACCGCGAGCTACGGCAAGCCGCCGCACCTGGCGATGCACCGCGTGTCGCCCGTGCTGGGCGTCGCCCAGTTCCACGTCTACTCGTACGGCGTGCTCGACGCGCTGCAGCGACGCATCGACATCCGCTCCGAGGGCACCGAGGGCTTCCCGAACGCCGAGCTGCGCGCGCTGCTGCGCGCGGACGCGCCATCCTTCGCCGAGTACGGCCGCCCCGCCCACTGGAAGCTGGAGGCGACCGTCATCACCGACCAGATGCTCTACGGCTACGACTGGATCGACGCCGCGAAGTGGGACGCGTGGCTCGACGCGCACCTCGACCCGTACCGCGAGGTCATGCTGCGCGAGGTCGAGTCGCGCGTCGTCGGGATCGCCGAGTGGGCGCGCCGGCGGAACGTCCCGGCGGTCGTCGGCGAGGGCTGGGTCGGATACACGCCGCGCGACGGCCGCTTCGAGGAGTCGGGGTTCGGGCTCGAACTGGCCGAGCACGGCATCCGCACGGCGCTCGCACACGGCGTGTGGGGCGTGGTCGCGTGCTCGAACGCGGCGCCGCACCATCCGATGTGGGCCGACGTCGAGTGGCAGCAGCGCGTGACCGGGCTCGTCACGGCAGGATCGGGGGCATGACCGACGCCGCGAACGAGCGGATGCCGCTGCGCCTCGCCCCCGCCGACGAGCGCGCGCCGCTCGACCGCCCGGGCATGTCGAACGAGCGCGACCGCCACGATCGCGTCGCGCTCACGAACCGGTACGTCGAGATCGACGGACGGCCCGCGATCCCCGTGTCGGGCGAGCTGCACTACTCGCGCGTGCCGCGCTCGGAGTGGCGCGAGCGCCTGCAGCTCATGCGCTCGGGCGGCGTCACGGTCGCCTCGACCTATGTCATCTGGATCCACCACGAGCGCGAACGCGGCGACCTCCGCTTCGACGACGGCCTCGACGTCGCCGCATTCGTGCGACTCGCGGCCGAGGTCGGCCTCGACGTGGTCGTGCGCATCGGGCCGTGGTGCCACGGCGAGGTCCGCAACGGCGGGTTCCCCGACTGGGTGGCCGCGGCATCCGTTCGCCACCGCACCGACGACCCCGCGTACCTCGCCCTGGTCCGCGGATGGTACGCCGCGATCGGCCGCGAGCTCGCGCCGCTGTGCGGGCCGGGCTCGCCCATCGTCGGCATCCAGGTCGAGAACGAGCTCATCGACCAGCCGCAGCATCTCGCGACGCTCGTCGGGCTCGCGCGGGAGGCCGGCCTGTCGGCGCCGATCTGGACCGCGACGGCGTGGGATGGCGCGGAGTTGCCGCCCGACGTCGTGATGCCGGTGTTCGGAGGGTACGCCGACGGGTTCTGGGTCGATGCGGATGCACCGTGGCCGTCGAGCTTCCGCGCGCACTTCCGGTTCTCGCACGACTGGGACGACCCGGGCATCGGGGCCGACGTTCGCGGCGAGTCACCGGCCGGCGCTCCGCCACGCGCCCGCGCCGCGGCATCCCCCGACTTCCCGATCGCGACGTGCGAGCTCGGCGGCGGCATGGCGACCGCCTACCATCGCCGCCCGCTGCCGAGTGCGCTCGATCTCGCGGCGGTCGCGAACGCGAAGCTCGGCTCGGGTTCGAACTGGCAGGGCTACTACATGTACGCCGGCGGGCTGAATCCGGCCGACGACCTGCAGGAGTCGCTCGCCACCGGCTACCCCAACGACCTTCCGCGGTTCGACTACGACTTCCACGCGCCGATCGGCGCCGCGGGTGAGCTCGCCCCGAGCCACGCCGCGCTGCGCGTGCAGCACGCGTTCCTCGCCGCGTTCGGCGAGCGCCTCGCCCCGACGGCGTCGCGGCTTCCCGAGCGGATGCCGCAGGGCGACGACGACCGCGACACCCTCCGCTGGGCCGTCCGCTCCGAGGGCGACACGGGGTTCCTGTTCATCGGGCATCACCAGCCGTTCGAACCGCTCGCGCCGGTGGCGGGCGTGCGGTTCGAGGTCGACCTGGCATCGGGGCGCGTGCTCGTGCCATCCGTCGACCGGCCGAGGTTGACGATCCCGCCGGGCACGGTGGCGCGCTGGCCGCTCGGCCTCGCGCTGGGCGGCGCGGTCGTGGAGTGGGCGACGGCATCGGCGCTCACGCAGCTCGACGGCGCGGTGCCCACCCTCGTGCTGCTCGCCGAGCCGGGCATCCCGGCGACGGTGTCGGTCCGAGCGGATGTCGCATCCGCTCCGCTCCTCCTCGACGCCGCGCCCGACCGCGAGTCGCTCCACCACGTGCGCGACGGCGCCGCCGCGCTCGACGTGCTCATCCTGCCCGCCGCCTGGGCCGACGAGCTGTGGGTGCTCGACGCGCCCTCGGGCGAGCGGATGCTGCTGCGCTCGCGCTCCCCGCTCCGGCTCGACGGCGACACCCTCACCGCTCGGTCCGACCGTGCGCCCGACGTGCGTCGTTACGAGCCGGCGGAGGGCGCGTTCGTCGAGGTGCCGTTCACGGGAGTTCCCGCGCCGGATCTCCCGGTGAGCGTGCGGCTCGCGCGCCCGGCAGGCGCACCGCTCACGATGTACGGCGGCGCGCCCGGCCGGCGCGCCGCGCCGTCGCCCGCGCAGTTCGACGCTGCGGCCTCGTCTCACCGCGTCGTCGGCCTCGGCGACCCGCTGCCCGGCGTGCGTCGTGTGCTCGAGGTGCAGTGGGCGGGCGACGTCGCGACGCTCGAGCTCGACGGCGTTGCCGTTGCAGACCGCTTCTGGGACGGCACGCCCTGGCTCGTCGATCTCGATGCGGCCCGTGTCACCGCCGACTCCGAGGTCGCGCTGCGGATCCTGCCGCTGCATTCCGACGCCGAGGTCCACCTTCCCGCGGAGGCGGCGGCCCGACGGAACGCGCACGACGGCCCGCTCCACGATCTCGACCGGGTCACCGTCGTTCGTTCCACACGGTGGCGCGCCGCGTAGGCCTGTGCCCCGACTGCCTCGTGGGCGGGTGCGCAGCCTAATCTCAGCTCCGCTCGATGACGGCCGCGAGGTCGCTGCCCGCACGGAGGAGGGCGATGCTTCGCGACGCGATCCCGTCGAGCCGTTGCGCGAGGATCCGGTCGGCCTCGACCGTTCCCCCGAGCCCGCGCAGGTCGGCCATGAGGTCGCGC
>DASTQT010000085.1:0-2415 GCA_035761605.1 Agromyces sp.
GAACGCGAGCCCCTGGACGGTGCCCACCATGCCGTTCGCGTTCGCGTGACGATCGACCGGCACGAGCAGCGTCACGGTCGTCGACAGTGCGATGTTGCGCATGTGCTCGACGACGGAACCGAACAGGATGATTCCCGAGAACACCCAGAACCACGGCCCGCCGAGGTCGACGAGCGCCGACTCGGGCTGAAGCAGGTAGACCACTCCGGCCAGCAGGAACGCGGCGAGCGTGACGACGCTCGAGAACACCATGACCCGGTGCTTGCGGTGGCGGTCGACGATCGTGCCGAACAGCATCGCGAAGAACGCGATGAGCAGCATGTACGCACCGCCGATGATGCCGGTCGCGAGCACCGACCGCGTCTCGAGGTACACCCAGAACGTCAGCGCGAACCACAGGAAGCTCGTCGTGACGTTCGCGATCATCGTGTTCGCGAGCAGTTGCACGAACACGCGCATGCCGTTCGGGGGCGGCTCGGGGTTCAGCGCGGACCCCGCGCCATCCGTCGCCTCCTGCACGCGCTCGACCCGGTTCTCCCCCACTTCCTCGGACATGGGGGCGAGGCTACCGAGGACCACCGACACCCGGTATCCCCCGTCCCGGATCCGGCAGGATGTCGCGGGTCGCGGTCCGTCGCGGCGGGTCAGCCGGCGTGCGGCTCGATGACCGCCGCGGCGCGGCCGCCGCCGCCCGCGCCGCCCGGATCGGCGGGCGTGGTGCACGCGACCAGTGCGAACACCGCGCCCACGCAGAGGGCGAACCCGGCGACGTACGGGATCAGGGACTTCGAGGAATCGTGCACCCGAACACGCTCCCCGCAGCGACCGCGCGCGGTCAACCCCTTGCGGCCCGAGTTCACGAGCCGTTCACACGCCGGGGCGCCGTGATGCGTCTGGGAGAATCATCCGGTGACCCACGAGTTCAAGCCCCTGCATGACGCTGCCATCCGCGGCTTCGCCTCCGACAACTACTCCGGCGTGCACCCCGAGGTGCTCGCCGCGATCGCGGCCGCGAACGGCGGCCACCAGGTCGCGTACGGCGACGACGTGTACACCGAGCACCTGCACGAGGTGTTCGCGCGCCACTTCGGCGACCCGGTCGAGGTGTACCCCGTGTTCAACGGCACGGGGGCGAACGTCAACGCGCTGCAGTCGATGCTGCCGCGATGGGGTGCGGTCATCGCGGCATCCACCGCGCACATCAACGTCGACGAGGGCGGCGCGCCCGAGCGGGTCGGCGGCATCAAGCTGCTCACGGTGCCGACCGACGACGGCAAGCTCACGCCCGAGCTCGTCGACCGCGAGGCGTGGGGCTGGGGCGACGAGCACCGCGCGCAGCCGCTCGTCGTGTCGATCACGCAGACCACCGAGCTCGGCACCGCGTACTCCGTCGACGAGATCCGCGCGCTGGCCGACCACGCGCACGAGCGCGGCATGCGGCTGCACATGGATGGCGCGCGCATCTCGAACGCGGCCGCGTCCCTCGGCCTGCCGCTGCACGCCTTCACGCGCGACGCCGGCGTCGACGTGCTGAGCTTCGGCGGCACCAAGAACGGCGCGCTGCTCGGCGAGGCCATCGTCGTGCTCGACCCCGAGGCATCCGCCGGGCTGAAGTACCTGCGCAAGCTGAACATGCAGCTGTCGTCGAAGATGCGGTTCGTGTCGGCGCAGCTCATCGCGCTGCTCGACGGCGACCTCTACCTGCGCAACGCGTCGCACTCGAACTCGATGGCCCGTCGCCTGCGCGACGCGCTCGACGCCGGCATCGCCGCGGGCGAGCTGCCCGGCCTGTCGTTCACGCAGGCGACGCAGTCGAACGGGGTCTTCGCGGTGCTGCCCGCGGGCGTCGCCGACCGGCTGCGCGACCGGGGTTTCAAGTTCTACGACTGGGATGCCGCGCGCAACGAGGTGCGCTGGATGTGCTCGTTCGACACGACCGAGCACGACATCGACGCGTTCGTCGCCGGCATTCGCGAGGAGCTCGCGCGCGCGGCGGGGTAGCCCGCGCCGACGCCGACGAACGCCGCGGAATCCTGCTCGCGTGGGTTCCGCGGCGTTCGTCATGGTGCGGGGTCCGGCTAGCCGGCGACGAACGCCTCCAGCTCGGCGAAGACCGCGGCGCCGACCGCCTCCGTGGTCCCGAGCACGACGATCCGCTTCGGGTCGAGGCGATCCAGCTCCGCGCGGATCTCCGCGGGGATCGACGACTCCTTCACCGACAGGACCGGGGCGCCCGACGTGCCGGCGAGGGCCGCACCGGAGATCGCCGACGCATCGTCGGACGCGTTCACCACGAACACCACGTCGACAGCCGGCGACCATCCCGTCGCCGAGATCGCCGCGGACATCCCGAACCGGCGATCGCCCCTCACCCGGGTCACGGGACCGTCCGAGTACTCGCCGAGCTGCTCCATG
>DASTQT010000086.1:0-2090 GCA_035761605.1 Agromyces sp.
GTCGAGGACGAGCAGTTCTCGGCGTGGGTGCGCGGCCGCACTCCCGCCGGCCGGTGGGGTGCCGTCGAGGACCTCGTCGGCACCCTCGTCTACCTCGCGAGCGGCGCGAGCGACTTCGTCAACGGCCAGACGATCTACGTCGACGGCGGCATGACGGCGGTGGTCTGATGCGCATCGCACGATTCCGGAACGACGCCGGCGCGGCGGTGCACGCCCGCTGGACGGGCGACGCCTGGACGGCGATCGAGGACCCGTACGTCGCGTTCGCCGAGCGGCGCGCGCCGGCCGACGTCGGCGACTCGCTGCACGGCGAGACGCTCGCGCCATCCGCCCCGCTCGTCGTCATCGGGATCGCACAGAACGGACCCCGGCATGCGTCGCCCGTGCAGGCCTGGCTGAAGAGCCCCCGCACGGTGATCGCATCGGGCGAGGCAGTGACGCTGCGGCGGGACGCGGGCACGACGGTCGCCGAAGGCGAGGTCGCCGTGGTGATCGGCCGCGACACCGACGGGCTCACGGCTGCGAACGCGCACGAGTACGTGCTCGGGGTCAGTGCGGTGAACGACCTCTCGAGCCCCGACCGGTCATCCCTGGACCCTCGCAACTTCGAGTCGAAGTCCGGCGACGGGTACACGCCGCTCGGACCGTGGATCGACACCACCGCCGACCTCGACGACGTCGCTCTCACCCTTCGGGTCGACGGCGCGCTCGTCGCCGAGGCGGGGAGCCGCAGCCTGCCGATCGCGATCCGCGAGTGTCTCGCGTACGCGACGCGGTGGATGCGACTCGGGCCGGGCGATGTCGTGATGACCGGGGCGCCGGTCGCACAGGCGCCGATCGCGCCCGGAGCGGTGGTCGAGGTCGAGGTCGCCGGAATGCGACTCGTGACGCCGACGGCGTGACGGGCGGAGCGGAGGAACGGATGGAGAACATCGGCGTCGTCGCCCACGCAGCCGACGACCTGCGGATCGACCAACTCGGCGAGCCCTCGCCGGCGCTCGACGAGGCGGTCGTCGAGATCGCCTACGGTGGCGTGTGCGGCTCCGACCTGCACTATTGGCGGCACGGCGCGGCCGGGGCCTCGGTGCTCCGTGAACCGCTCGTGCTCGGGCACGAGGTGTCGGGGACGGTGATCCGGCCCGCTGCCGACGGCGACGGGCCTGCCGAGGGCGCGCGGGTGGCGGTGCATCCGCTGTCGGCGCGCGGCGACGGCCGCACCCCATGGCCACAATCGCGGCCGAACCTCGCACCGGCCTCGACCTACCTCGGCTCGGCCATGCACCTGCCCCATACGCAGGGCGCGTTCGCGCGCCGGGTGGCCCTTCCTTCGCGCATGCTGCACACGCTGCCCGACGGGCTGCCGCTCGAACGCGCGGCCCTCGCCGAGCCCGCCGCTGTCGCCTGGCACGGGCTCGAACGCGCCGGGGACATCCGAGGCCGGCGCGTCGCGGTGATCGGCGCCGGACCCATCGGTCAGCTCGTGATCTCCGCCGCCCGCCACCACGGCGCAGCCGAGATCGTCGCAACCGACCTGCACGACCTGCCGCGTCGGATCGCGGAGGCGAACGGCGCGGCGACCATCGCGGCGACCGACGCCGAGGCGATCGGCGCGCTGCACGCCGACGTCGTCGTGGAGTCGAGCGGCACCGTGCCGGGCCTTGCGAGCGCGATCCACGCCGCAGGGCGCGGTGCGACGGTCGTACTGCTCGGACTGCAGCGCGCGGGCGACGTGCCGGTCGCGATGGCCACGGCCATCACGCGGGAGCTCGCCCTCGTCGGCTCGTTCCGGTTCGCCGGCGAGTTCGATGCGGTGCTCGACGCCCTCGCCGACGGATCCCTCGCCGTCGACGGCATCGTCACCGACGTATTCCCGGCGTCACGTGCGACCGAGGCCTTCGCCGTCGCCGCTGACGCGTCGCGGTCCTCGAAGGTGCTGCTCGACTTCGGAGCGGCGGAATGACCTCGACCCGGCCACCGCTCCCCGTTCCGCTCGTCGTGATGGGCGTCTCAGGCGCGGGCAAGTCGACCATCGGCGCGTCGCTCGCCGTCGCATTCGGCGCACCCTTCCACGACGCCGACGACTTCCACCC
>DASTQT010000087.1:0-4237 GCA_035761605.1 Agromyces sp.
CCGGTTGTTTGCTGTGGCGGCCGGTGCGGAATGTGATTGCAGGACACTCTTGGTGCAAGGGCGAGGGCCGGTCGTCAGCCTCTACGACCGGCCCTCAACCGTGTCCGGGCCCTCCACAGGCCCCGCGTTCGGGGCACATCGCGCGCACCGCTCCCGCTCGGTCCGTCGCGCGTCGCCGGCGTTCGGTATGGTCGGACACGTCGGCGACCGATGACGTGTCGCCGGGCCTGACGGAGGGAGGACGGGTGGCTGATCGCGCGACGGCCGTGGCGGCGTGGGAGGCACTGTTCCGCGCTCAGGTCTCGGTCATGCGGAGACTGTCGGCCGAGTTCCCGACCGAGCTCATGTCGCTCAACGAGTACGACGTGCTGTTCAACATCTCGCGGGCGCCCGGCCGGCGTCTGCGTCTCAAGGACCTCAACCGCCACGTGCTGATCTCCCAGCCGAGCGTGAGCCGCCTGGTCGACCGGCTCGTGGCCCGTGGGCTGGTCGAGAAGGCCGACGACCCGCTCGACGGTCGCGGCACGATCGTGCAGCTCACGGCGAAGGGCTTCGAGGAGTTCCGGCGCGCGGCGATCCACCACATGCACGCGATCACCGACCGGGTGGGCACCGCGCTCGAGGATGACGAGCTGCGTCAGCTCATCGAGCTCTGCGATCGCCTGCGCGAGGCGCAGGATCACCCGCCGGGTGCGAACGGGCACGCGGGCGATCGGGCCTGACGCCATGGCGAACTGGCGCATCCGCGACTACCACGCCGACGACGTCGACGGCATCCTGCGGCTCTGGGAGCAGGTCGCCGCCGCGGATGCGGAACCCGTCTACAACCTCGCCGAGGTGCTCGCATCGTGCACCAAGGACCATTCCGTCGTCGCCGTCAGCGGCGACCACGTCATCGGAGCCGCCGTCGGCCGAGCGGCGCACGCACAAGGATGGGTCGTGTTCCTCGCGACGGCGACCGAGTGGCGCGGCCAGGGGGTCGGGTCTTCACTGCTCGCCGCCCTCGAGGCGAGGATGGCTCCGTCGGGGGTCTCGAAGCTGTCCGCGCTGATGCCCGCCGCAGAGACCCGCGTCGGGGCGTTCCTGCACCAGGGATTCGAGCTGAAGCAGGATCTCCACTACTTCGAGCGGCACCTGCCCGTGCAACGCGAGGAGCTGAGGCTCCTCGCCGAGCTCGGCGGCCGGGTGCTCCCGCGCGGGCTCTGGGACGCCGTGGGCGGCATGAAGACCGAGAAGGAGATCATCGAGCGCCGCCTCGTCCTCCCGCTCGCGCAGCCGGAACTGGCGGAACGCTTCGGCGTCGCGCCTCCGCGCGCCGTGGTGCTGTTCGGGCCGCCCGGAACCGGCAAGACGACCTTCGCGAAGGCGATCGCCTCCCGGCTGGAGTGGTCGTTCGTCGAGGTGTTCCCCTCCCGACTCGCCGCCACTCCCGGCGCGCTCGCCGGGGCGTTGCGCGAGACCTTCCTCACCATCTCCGAGCTGGAGCACGCGGTCGTCTTCATCGACGAGGTCGAGGAGATCGCGTCCCACCGCCAGGGCGAGCCGCCGTCGCCCACGCAGGGCGTGACGAACGAACTGCTGAAGATCATTCCCGCATTCCGCGAGCAGCCCGACCGGCTGCTGATCTGCGCGACGAACTTCATTCGCGCGCTCGACTCCGCGTTCCTCCGGCACGGCCGCTTCGACTACGTGATCCCCATCGGCCTGCCCGACGACGAGGCCCGCACCGCGATCTGGGCGCGATACATCCCGGACGCCGCCGTCGAGATCGACGTCGCCGCGCTCGTCGAAATGACCGACGGCTTCTCGCCGGCCGACATCGAGTACGCCGCACGCAAGGCGTCCCAGTCGGCGCTCGAGAACGCGGTGTACTCGGCCGACGCCGATGCGCGCGGCCCGCACATGGGGGACTACCTCGCCGCGATCGCCGCCACGCGGGCGACGGTCTCGGCGGAGGTCGCGCAGGAGTTCCTCGAGGACATCGAGACCGTCGGGCGCCTGTGACGGCGCGGTTCTCACCCGACCGGAGGGCATGACGGTGGGGCGGGAACCCTACCTCCCGCCCCACCGCGGCCTCACAGGAGGCCCTCCCCGCCGAGCGACCCGAACTGAGCTCGGCGAGCCAACCTCCCGAGCGACCGTGCTGGGACAATGGCGGTCGCGTTCGCCGCGTGGGGCGATCTGTCGGGTCGGGTTCCCGACTCGGGGTTTTGAGGAATCGTATCGCTATGCGGTCTGCCGCCGCAGTGCCCCAGAGCGGGGGTCAGGATCCGGACCGGCAGGTCCGGATCCCGACTTCACGCCGCGGGCGACGTGCCGGCCGGCCAGTCGACCGAGGCCTCGTAGCCGTGATGGCGCCGCAGGTAGGCCGCGATGAACGGGCACCTCGGCACGATGCGCTCGCCTCGGGCGACGGCGTCGTCGAGCACATGCCGCGCGAGACGGCTGCCGAGCCCCTGGCCCTCGAACGCCGGATCGATGATCGTGTGGATGAACACGATCCGTCCTGGCCTGAGATGGAACTCGACGTGGCCGGCGAGCGCGTCGCCGACGTACATCTCGTACCGCTGCGCCTCGTCGTCGCGCTCGATGCGGACGTCGTCGTCGGTCACGACTCGACCGAGTGCGTCGCCTCCGGCACCTGGACCGTGCGCGCGGTGTCGGCCGTCTCGACGGCGACCTTGCGCGGCTTCGCCTTCTCGCTCACTGGGATCGTCACGCTCAGGACCCCGTTGGAGTAGCTCGCCGAGATCCGCTCGGTGTCGACGCCCTGGCCGAGGCTCAGCTGGCGCAGGAACGAAGCCCCCTCGCGCTCACGCGTGATCCACTTCACGTCCTCGCCGGAGGGCACCGTGCGCTCGGCGCGGATGGTGAGCAGCTGCCCGTCGACGTCGATGTCCACCGAGCCCGGGTCGATGCCGGGCAGGTCGGCCGTGAGGACGTAGTGGTCGCCGTCGCGGTACAGGTCCATCGGCATGCGTCGCGGCCCGCGACGGGTCGTGTCGAAGAGCGCGGTCGCGAGGCGGTCGAGGTCGCGGAACGGGTCGGTGTTGGCCATTGGATCTCTCCTTCCATCGGTACGAAGTTGAGTCACATCGACTCATGCTTGCTTCGATGATACGAGTTGAGTCAGATTGACTCAACTTCTCTTCAAGAAGAACGCGCCAGTGCCGGAACCATTCCGCGGGGGGCTCCGCCCACGGCGAACGCGGGGATGACGGCGGTGCGGACCTCCGGCCGCCGCATCGCCGGCTCGTGCCCGATCGTCGGATGGGTCGTCACCACGAGCGCGATGAGCCAGACGAACACCAGCGCGAAGGCCACGACCTCGAACACCGTGAGCGATGCGAGCCCGAGCCGGTCGTACACGATCCAGGTCCCGACCTCGATGGCGAGCGAGACCCACGACGTCACGACGAGGCGCCGGGGCATCCGTCGCACGAGCCACGGCGTGAGCGACGCCAGGAGGAAGAACGCGGCGCCGGCGGCGCTCGCGAACACGTTGTGCAGCACCTCGTCGGCGTTGATCGGCACGAAGCCGACGCCCGCGAGGGCGAGGCCGATGACGGCGACCAGCAGGCGCGCCGTGGCGACCGCGCCGCGGCGGGCGGCGTACTCGGCACGCACGAGGCCGCTCGTGAGCCGGCCGGCCATCGCCGCCATCGCCCCACCCGAGAGGATGAGCGCGACGTTGAAGCACGCCGCCGCGAAGTCGCCCGACGTCCCGAGCGTGCTGAAGTTGCGCACCCACCACTCCCCCGTGGAGGTCAGGCTCATGCTGGCGAGGCATCCGGCGGCGAGCAGCATCGCGACCATGTTGAACGAACGGTACGCCGACTGGTGGTGCGCCCGCCGGTGGACCGTGCCCGTCACCGCCCCGAGCGTGCCCGCGAACAGCGCGCCCGCGGTGAGATGTCCTCCGGGCAGCGGTGCGAACGCCTCGGCCGCGGCGCCGACGGCGAGGGCCGCGATCGTGGCCCAGACCGACGCGTTCGCGAGCGCCCCGACACCCGGGCTCGCCCAGACCACCCGGCATCGACCACCGGGCCGACGGCGCGACGGGACGGATGCCACGGCGAGCGCGGCGAGCAGCAGCATCGCGACCACGATCGCCGCGATCACGCACAGCGGATCGAACACGACGTGCAGGCCCTGATGCGCGCCGTGCGATCCGTCCGCCCCGGGGAGGACGTGGACGAAGTGGAACAGCTCGCTCGCCACGGCGACGGCGACGGCC